>JACVCQ010000369.1 GCA_016741945.1 Chitinophagaceae bacterium | reverse complement strand
CCACCATTCATAGTAGTTACCCAAATATCATCTGCATGCACAAAGACAATATGATCTTTACTAGCATTGGGTTGGCGTAACAGCATGGTACCTTGTGCAAGTGTAGCTGACGCGATGGTCATCATCAAAAAGAATAGGCAGCATGTACCCGAGTTTTTAATGGTTGTATTCATATAGTTGGTTTTCTTTGAGAGAATGAAAAAGTAATATAGGCATCAGTTTTCCGGTTTGCAAGTGAATCCGAAAATAAAACCTGAAAGAAGTAGATTTTATCATACCAATACAACTGTTTTTTAGACTATATAAAGAAATGATTGATTTCTGATCAACAGATTAATATATTTACAAGAAGGATTGCAGCAGGAGTCTACGGGGAGCCACTACATATAAATAAGATTTTATATCCACATACTATTTATAACTCCAATTAAACCCTATGCGTAATGTTTGCTTATGGCTGTTGATCTTTTGTACCTGGATACAAGTCAACGCACAAAAAAACCTAACTGTATCTACCACAGCAGTACCTAAAAAGGATTCCCTGAAAAATATTCCTTTACCGGGTTTATCCTTCCGAAGTATTGGTCCTGCGATAACGGGTGGACGTATCACAGATATATCTGTAAATCCGCAACAACCTTCTGAGTACTATGTTGCATCCGGACATGGCTCATTATGGAAAACCAGTAATAATGGAACTACATTTTTACCTGTGTTTGATGGGCAATCATCCTTTGCGATGGGTGCAGTTAAAATAGCACCCTCACAACCCAATATTGTATGGGCCGGTACAGGAGAAAATAATAATCAGACCAATGTGATTTATGGAGATGGTGTTTATAAATCGGAAGATGGTGGCAGAAGCTGGCAGAATATGGGCTTGAAACAATCTGAACATATCGGAGCCATTGCTATTGATCCCAGAGATGCCAATACCGTGTATGTAGCGGCCTACGGTTCTTATAGAAATGAAGGCGGAGAAAGAGGTATTTATAAAACCAACGATGGTGGCAAAACATGGCGCAGATCATTGTTCATCAGCAATATTACTGGCTGTTTTGAAGTGCATTTAGACCCTTCCAATGCCAATACTGTATATGCAGTAGCACACCAACGTTTTAAAAAAGGACATATCAGTATTAGTGGTGGTGCTGAAAGTGCTATCTATAAAAGTATAGATAGTGGTGCTACCTGGCAAAAGATAATGAAAGGATTACCCGGCGATCCTGTGGGAAGAATTGGTATGACCATTTCTCCTGTCAATACCAATATTTTGTATGCAATTGTACATGCCAAGGAAGGTGCCGGTGTTTATATGAGTGACAACGGTGGTGCCAGTTGGACCAAGCAAAGCAGTTATATATCTACCTATCCTTTTTACATGCAAAAACTATTTGCAGATCCAAAAGATATGAATACCGTTTACAGTATGGATCTACTGATACAAGTAAGTACTGATGGAGGTAAAAGCTGGAAAGCATTGGGAGAAAAATTCAAACATGTTGACAACCATGTTTTATGGATTGACCCTTCCAATACCAGACACTTGATTTCAGGTAATGACGGTGGTGTGTATGAGAGTTGGGATAAGGGTCAGAACTGGGCATTCAAAGCCAATTTGCCTATAGCTGAAATTTATAAAGTGAGTACAGACAGAGCAAAACCTTTTTATCATGTTTATATAGGAACACAGGATAACAATAGCCTGATGGGGCCTTCAAGAACCGTTCATTCCTATGGTATTTCCAACAGAGAGTGGGTGTTTACTTTAGGTGGGGATGGTTTTGAAACACAAGCAGACTGGAGTGATGACAATATCTTGTATGCACAATCACAGAATGGAGGACTGGTACGTTTTGATAAGAAGACCGGAGAAAAACTTTTTATACAACCTGTCAATTTTATAGATACCGGTTATCGTTTTGACTGGGATGCGCCATTAGTGATTTCAAAACACAATCACAAGCGTCTTTATTTTGCTTCGCAAAAAGTATTCAGAACGAATGATCAGGGTAATTCATGGGATGTCATCAGTGGTGATCTGACAAGAGGTATCCCCAAAAAAATGGATCGACTCATGGGTAAAAGCTGGAGTATTGAAGAGCTTACCGGAAAGCCCGCATCTCCACAGATTACTGCTATTGCAGAATCACCCACCAATGAAAATATTTTATTTGCAGGTACCGGTGATGGATGGATACATGTGACAACAGATGGAGGCAAATCCTGGACCCGCTCTATCATTCAACCGGAACTGTCTGATCTTACACGTGTTCATCATATTGCAGCATCCCACCACAATCCAAATGTTGCTTATGCTGCTTGCCATGCATATACGGATGGCGATTATAAACCTTATCTCTTAAAAACAGTTGACCAAGGTAAAACTTGGACTTCATTGAATGCAAATCTGCCACAAAAAGGAAGCACATTCTCTATTGTAGAAGATCATGTCAATGAAAAGCTATTATTTACAGGTACCCAGTTTGGATTGTATGTTACCGTGGATGGTGGGCAGGAATGGATTCGCTTTATGAATGGACTTCCTACGACGACTGTAACAGATATGGAAATACAGCCTGTTGAAAATGATCTTGTGGTAGCCACTTTTGGAAGAGGTGTGTATATCTTGGATGATTATTCAGCGCTTCGCTCACTTACACCGGAACTACTGGCAGCTAGAGCAGCTATTTTACCGGTGAAAGAAGCGAAGATGTTTATTGAAGACCATCCTATGGGTTTTCAGGGGAAAGGTTTTCAGGGTGCTGATTTTTATGCAGCTTCTAATCCTGATAATGGAGCAGCTATCACTTATTATTTAAAAGAAGCACCTAAGAGTTTGTTACAGCAGCGAAAAGACAAAGAAAAAGAACAACAGAAAAAAGGAGAAGAAGTAGAGTATCCTGATTATGCTACTTTAAAAAGTGAAGCACAGGATCCCGAATCATACTTACTATTCACAATCACGGATGAACAGGGAAATGTGGTTCGAAAAATCAAAACCAATGCAGCAAAAGGTGTTCATCGACTGAGATGGGATATGCGGTACCAGGCTTTTAATCCGATTAGCTTTGCCGCATCTGATGATACTTATGCCTGGGTTTCATCTGCTGTAGGAGATATGG
>JACVCQ010000368.1 GCA_016741945.1 Chitinophagaceae bacterium | reverse complement strand
CCATCCCTGATCATCAGTTAAGTGCAGGTGCAATAGGTTGAATTTATAACGTACCATCTCATCAATGAACTGTTTTATTTCTTGTTTGGTGAAGAAGTGACGACTTACATCAAACATCAATCCACGCCAGCCAAAACGGGGTTTGTCAATGATGGAAACAACCGGTACTTTCCAAGCAATGGCTCTTTTCTTAAGTAATGCAGTATTCGATTCTGTTTCTTTAGGAAGTAGTTGAAGGAAAGACTGGATCCCATAAAATAATCCTGCAGGTTGATTGGCTTGTATGATTACATTGGAAGCAGTAACTTCAAGACGATAACCTTCAGTACCTAATGAAGGGTCTGTATTTTTCAATAAGCTAAATTGAAAGTCAGCTTTAGATGGTACCATCGAAAGATTGATACTAGTAGCTTTTAAAAATCTTTCTTTGAATTGATCTATAACATGCTGTAGACCTTTTCCTTCAACGCTCATTGTCATACCCATTTTTAATGTGAGCTCACCATTGCCTTTAATAACAGAAGATGGATTGGGAATAATATGTATGGGTTCAGTATCCTGAGCAGTCAATAACAAAACAGATACCGACAATACAACAAAGACAAAAAGTTTTTTCATGAAGGCAAGTTTGAAACTGAAAAATAAGAAATAATCTGAATTATAGCTTCTGTGTTATTCTGTGTTCTCAGTGGCATTTAATTGCCACTGAGAACACAGAGATGCACAGAAAAAAAACAACCCGACAATTGCTTGTCGGGTTGCGGATATAAAATATCACTCAAAAAATTAATAACGATAATGTTCAGCTTTGAATGGACCTACTTTAGAGATGCCAAGGTATTCAGCTTGCTCTTCAGTTAATTCATCCAGTTCAGCACCTACTTTAGCCAGGTGTAAACGAGCTACTTTCTCATCTAAGTGCTTAGGTAACACATACACTTTGTTCTCATAGTTCTTATGGTTATTCCACAATTCAATCTGAGCCAGTGTTTGGTTAGAGAAAGAGTTACTCATTACGAAAGAAGGGTGTCCTGTTGCACATCCAAGGTTCACCAAACGACCTTCTGCCAGAATGATTACATCTTTACCATCAATATTATACAAGTCAACCTGTGGTTTGATGGTATCTTTTGTATGACCGTAATTATTATTCAACCAAGCAATATCAATTTCAATATCAAAGTGACCGATATTACAAACAATCGCTTTGTCTTTCATTAAACGGAAATGCTTTTCAGTCAAGAGGTCGCGACAACCTGAAGCAGTTACAACGATATCTGCTTCTTTCACCGCATCAATCATTTTCTTGACTTCAAAACCATCCATGGCAGCTTGTAAAGCACAGATCGGATCGATTTCTGTAACGATCACGCGACAACCAGCACCACGCAGCGACAATGCAGACCCTTTACCCACATCACCATAACCACCTACAACTGCTACTTTACCGGCCATCATTACATCAGTAGCACGACGGATCGCATCTACCAATGATTCCTGACAACCATATTTGTTATCGAACTTAGATTTGGTAACTGAATCGTTTACGTTAATCGCAGGAATCGGTAAAGTACCTTTTGCCATACGCTCATACAAGCGGTGAACACCTGTAGTAGTTTCTTCAGATAATCCTTTAATATGTTGAACCAGTTCAGGGTACTTATCAAATACCATGTTGGTTAAATCACCACCATCATCCAAGATCATATTCAATGGACGATCAGCACCGCCAAAGAACAAAGTTTGTTCAATACACCAATCAGCTTCTTCCAAAGTTTGACCTTTCCATGCAAATACACCTACACCCGCAGCTGCAATCGCAGCGGCAGCCTGATCCTGTGTAGAGAAGATATTACAAGAGCTCCATTTTACTTCAGCACCTAAAGCCACCAATGTTTCAATCAAAACAGCAGTTTGGATGGTCATGTGCAGACATCCTGCGATACGAGCACCTTTCAAGGGCTGTGAAGCACCGTACTCAGCACGCAATGCCATTAAACCGGGCATTTCAGCCTCAGCCAGGCGAATTTCTTTACGGCCCCAGTCTGCCAGACTGATATCGGCCACTTTATACTTCAGGTTGAAGTCGATAGAAGATGTTAATGTAGACATATAGTGTTTTTATGAAGTGCAAATGTATATTTATAGACGAATATTCTATATTATTAAATAAATTTAGAATAAAATTAATAAAAACGTAATTTTGAAAGAATAAAAAACATAAATCATATGGCTAAAACCCGCCAAACAGCCGAATCCACTATCAGTGCATTGGTATTGGATGATAAGGATCTTGCTATTCTCCGAATTCTTCAGCAAAATGCCCGGGCTACGGTAAAGGAAATATCTGATAAAGTGTTGTTGAGTACCACACCTGTACACGAACGGATCAAAAGAATGGAAGAGCAAGGAGTGATCAGACAGTACGCTACTTTATTAGACCATTCCAAAGTAAAAAAAGGATTGATGGTAATCTGCTATGTATCACTCAAACAACATAACCGAAATGCAGGAGAACGCTTTATTAAAAGTATTTTAGAAATGCATGAAGTAATCGAGTGTTACAATATTTCCGGTGAATTTGATTTCATGTTAAAAGTAGTAGCTGAAAACATGGATGATTATTACAATTTCCATGTGAACAAACTTAGTCAGGCAGAGAATCTAGGACATGTGCAAAGTGTGTTTGTGATGGGGGTGATTAAGCAGACGCATGTGTTGGTGTATTGAGCTGTGAGCTTCGAGCCGCGAGCTGCGAGCTGCAAGATTTAAGCTACAAGCTGCAAATGGCGAATGGGTCATTGCAAATGGTAGTGCAGTTTCATTACCCAATACTCCCAATCCGATCACCTAGCACCTAAAACCTAGCACCTCACCTCCATAATAAAATCATCCATAAAAAATCCATTCCCAACATCTAGTTTCACTTCTTCGGCAATGTTGAATCCCATGCGTGTATAAAAATCTTTGCCAGGGTTTTGCTGGTTGCCTTGTAAGAAAAGCCGGGAATGTTTTTTTTCTTTTTGGTTGGCCTTGGCTTTTTGTAAAAGGCCTTTTCCGGCTCCTTATTTTTGATTATAGGAAGGGAGGTAAAGTTTTTTGGTTTTATACCTTTGATTACCTTTT
>JACVCQ010000367.1 GCA_016741945.1 Chitinophagaceae bacterium | reverse complement strand
AGTTACACCTGCATCTAATGCAGATGCAATCATGAATTCATTGTCAAAATGTGAAAGTGCCAGAAAGCGGATATCAGGTTGGGCAAGATGTATTGTTCTAATGGCTTCAATTCCATTAATGCCAGGCATTTTAAGATCTGTTATAATAAGATCGGGTTGATAATTTTTTGATGCTTCTATTAATTCTTTACCATTGCGACAACTAGCTACCACTTGATAATTGGGAACAGTTTCAATTATATCTTTTAAACCATGCCTGAATATATCATGGTCATCTGCAATGATAATTTTAATACAGATCATTTCTTGATCCGGAGGCATCGAAGATTTTTTCATGTGAGAATACTTTATGGGCTATAGCTTTTCATTTCATCAGTAGTATATATCCAGCTATACTTCTGGTCTACCGAAAAGTAAGGTCATACAAATGAATGGGGGTAATGAATTGTATGACACAGCTATGTAACAAATATAAATAATAAAAATATCTGAACGCTATTTTAAGTGAATACTTATTGTATTGATTAAGAATGAGTTATAATTTATGTAAAGAGATTTTGTAACCCCATCCTATATTTTGTAGTTCTATCATACAAGTTATTTACCCTAACTGAATATGAAAAAGCTAATTTGAGAGTCAGATTCTGTATCATTCCTCTTCATTCTTTTTTCAATTCCTTGCTTTATGAAAAAATACACGCTTTTTTTGCTTTGCATAATTCTCAGTGTTCTGAGTTTTAGTCAACCTGTATCAACTGTTCAATGGATGATAGGAATTTGGAAAATCAATACTCCACAAGGAACGATGATTGAAATCTGGCAGACTAAAAATGATAGTACCCTGCAAGGGCATAGTATAATGATAAAAACCAATGGTGATAGTATTACACAGGAAAGAATAGAATTTACTTATCGAAATGGAGATTGGTATTATTCGCCCACGGTTATGAATCAGAATGGCGGAAATGCAGTGCCATTTAAAGTGATATTTATTCGCGCAACTGAATTCATTAGTGAAAATCCTTTACACGATTTCCCCCAGCGCATTGCTTATAGAAGAATCAAACAAAACTTGTACGTCAGTATTGAAGGGAAACGCAATGGAAAATATAGCAAACAGAATTATGATTTTACGAGTGAATAAGAAATTTTAATGTAAAATATCATCAACATTTTTTCCAATGTTTGTAGCTATTTTTTGCATGGGTAAATCATTGTCATCTTTTCCAAACGGATCTTCGATTTCTTCTGCAATAATCTCCAGACTGGCTAAAACATAAAAGATAAATATCACAACCGGAATAGTAAGATAACCCAAACTCAATGCAAATCCAAGTGGTAGTGTGATCACATAAAAGAAAATGAATTTCTTAATGAATGCACTATACGAATACGGGATCGGTGTATTTTTTATTCGTTCACATGCTCCACAGATATCTAAAAAGGATTGTAGTTCATTATTCAAAAACAATAATTGATAATCAGAAATAGATTTGTCGCGGTGTAGTAAATGCACTTTATTCATCATCAATGCAACGATTTGATTAGGAATATGTTTACTATCGTCAAATCCTGCAATCTCAGGATGAGGGTCCGTATCCAATGCCAATCTTGTTTTTTCATTTTGTAGATGCATGCAAAGTTCACTAGCAAAAAGTGGAATAATTTTTTTAAAAAAACTTCTATTTTTTTCATCATCTCTTGAAAGGATACTATTCAACTTAACTGCCAGATTCCGACTATTATTTACCAATGATCCCCATAATTTTCTTCCTTCCCACCATCTGTCATAAGCTGTGTTGGTACGGAACACCAATAACATCGAAATAGCAAATCCCAATAAGCTATGCATGGTGGTAATATTCTTTGCATAACTATTTTGTGTTAATTTTAGATAATTAGCTTCGAGATATACAATTCCCCATGAGTAAACCCCAATAAAAATAATTAATGGGAAGAGTTGTCGAACGGTATCTGTTCGATGTAGGGTAAATAAGAAGCGGAGCCAATTCTTGGGGTTATAACTGATCATAAGCTAAATGTACTAATACCCTAGAAATTAAGCCGGAATGACCAAAAATCAGTGCTATACTTTTTTAGTGCGTAACAAATCCTTAATATGGAAGCATTGAGCCAATGGATGAATTTCGTATAAAATTCAGCTTTTGCATCAACAACACGCATTACTTAAGCAGTCATTCGGTAAAGATTTTTTATGGGGCGTCGCCATTTCCGCAGCACAAAATGAGGGTGCGTGGAATATAGATGGTCGGGGTTCTTCTATTTGGGATCAGTTTGCAAAACGCCAGGGTAAAATCAAGGGAAATGCAAAACCTTCAGTTGCCTGTGATTTTTATTATCGTTATAAGGATGATCTGATGTTAGTAAAAGCGATGGGCTTCAATTGCTTTCGATTTTCTATCTCATGGAGCCGTATTTTACCGGAAGGAATAGGTAAGATTAATAAGGAAGGCATCGTTTTTTATGATCGTGTAATTGATGAATGTTTGCAGCTTGGATTGGTGCCATTTGTAACATTGTACCATTGGGATCTTCCTGCCGCATTGCAAAAAGAAGGAGGCTGGGCAAGTCATCAGATGCTGAAATGGTTCTCAAGATTTGTTCAAGTTTGTACAGATGCCTTTGGTGATCGTGTAAAAAACTGGATTGTATTGAATGAACCCATGGGTTTTACCTCATTAGGTTATATGCTTGGGAAACATGCTCCCGGAAAAACAGGTCTTAGCCACTTCTTACCGGCAGTACACAATGCCGTACTTTGTCAAGCTGAAGGAGGTAGAATCATCAGAGCCCATATTCCACGAGCCAATATAGGTACCAGTTTTTCTTGCAGTGAAGTCATGCCTTTTACCCAAAAAGATGAAGATGTAAAAGCTGCAAGAAGAGCAGATATTTTATTGAATCGATTATTTATTGAACCATTATTGGGAAGAGGCTATCCTCAGGAACCCGGATTTACCTTATTAGATAAGTTACATCTCCACAACAAAGCATGGAAGTATACAGAAAGAATGCAGTTTAATTTTGATTTTATTGGAATACAAAACTATTTCAGTACGACTGTAAAATATAATCCGCTGATTCCTTTTGTACAGGCATCAGAGGTGAAAGC
>JACVCQ010000366.1 GCA_016741945.1 Chitinophagaceae bacterium | reverse complement strand
TTATAGTAATCCGACGGATTCTATGGCCAGCATCAAAAAAAACCCTTTGGGCAATGCCGATATTCCGATCGCATTAGGCGACGCTGCTTCATACGTAAAAGCAGGTGACACAATTTTAACCGCATCCAATGCCGGATTATTAGGCGATGTGATGAATAAATTAGGCCCTGTAGGAGATCAGATTAAAGCTACTGTGGGTTCATTGGATAGTGTGTTGAAAAATATCAATACCATCTTCGACCCCGCTACCAAGAATAACTTGCAGGAAGTGATCGCCAATATCAATAAAACAACCGCCAGTTTGGTGGTGTCTTCCGCATCTATACAAGCCATGCTCAACCAGCAAACAGGTGCCATCACTGCTTCTATGAATAATGTAAACAGTTTTACAAAAAACTTAGCAGATAATAACGACAAAGTCACCCGAATGATTGGGAATGTTGAGAAGACTACTGAGAATTTGTCTAAAGCTGATATTGATGGTACCGTGGCTCAGCTGAAAAATTCTATTGAAACACTCAATAATATTTTAGGTAAAATGTCATCTACTGATGGATCATTGGGGAAACTATTGAATGATAAAGCCCTGTACGATAACCTGACCAATACAGTGAGAAGCGCCAATATCTTAATGGATGATTTGCGTGTTCATCCCAAACGTTATGTCAATATTTCTGTGTTTGGTAAAAAAGACAAAACCGGTCCACTCATGGCTCCATTGGATTCTACTAAGGCGAAACAGTAATGCAAAAAAGGGTTCATTATATCTGCCTGTTCTTATTTGGAACACTCATGCTTGCTGTTTCTGTATGCCAAGCACAGCCAAGAACTGATACAACAACTCCGTCTGGAGCAGGTCAATTATTGGAATTCCTGTACGCCGAAAAACAGAACATCAAAAAAATTGATTCACTCAATCAATTTATTTCTTACACAGGTAAGGTTCGCATTAAACAGGATAAAACCCTTTTTTATGCCGATAGTGCTGTTCTTAATCCGGTCACAAATGTGTTTGAAGCTTTTGGCAATATTCATATCAATGATGCAGACAGTGTTCATACCTATGCCCAATATTTGAAGTACTTGGCAAAAGAAAAACAAGCATTTTTGAAAAAAAGGGTACGACTTACCGATGGGAAAAGTACACTTACTACCGATGAATTGGAATATGATGTAACTGTTAAAATTGGTACTTATCTAAAGGGTGGTAAAGTGATCAATGAAAAAACGACCCTCACCAGTACAGAAGGTTATTATTATGGCGATACAAGAGATATTATTTTCAAAAAAAAGGTAAGACTTGTAAATCCTGATTATACTATCGATACAGATACACTTCAGTATAATACCAATACTGAAATTACCACGTTTACGAGTCCTACCACCATTCGAAATGATAAAAAACTGGTAATCAAAACCAGATCCGGTTACTATGACTTGAAAAATAAACGTGCAGAATTGTACAAACGTCCGGTTATTGATGACAGCACTTATACCATGACAGCAGATGATATGGCATTGGATAGTATCAGCGGTTTGAGTGAATTCAGAGGAAATGCAGTGTATCGGAGTAAGGATTCTACCAAAGGTTTTGATATGATTGCCAATAATATCAAAACCAATAACAAAAAAAATTCTTTATTGGCTACCCAAAGTCCATTGTTATTATTGAAACAAGATCGCGACTCTATTTATATTGCTGCTGATACTTTTTATTCAGCTAAACTTTCTGATTTATTAAAAATAAAAAATGTACCGCGCGTTAGAGATAGTATTGACTTCACATTTTTAGTCGACAGTTCCAAGGAAGATAGTACGGATAAATATTTTGAAGCGTATTACAACGTAAAGATATATTCAGACTCTATGCAAAGTGTGGGTGATAGTTTGTTTTATGCCTTGAAAGATTCTGTATTCCGATTGTTTAAGTCGCCCGTTGTTTGGGCACAAGCCAATCAGGTAACAGGTGATACCATTTATATGTACCTGAAAAAAAGTAAGCCGGAGCGTTTGTATGTATTTGAAAATGCGATGGCTTTGAGTCAGGTAGATAGTTCAATATATTTCAATCAGGTAAAAGGCAATACCATCAATGCTTATTTCGATACAAGCGGACAAATTCAATTTCTTCGATCAAAAGGCAATTCAGAGAATGTGTATTATGCCACTGATGAAGGAGGAAATTTTATAGGTGTCAATAAAAATAGTTCTGATGTAGTTGAAATTCGGTTTGCTGATGGTAAAGCCAAACGCGTATTATTGATCAATGGTGTTGATGGCACCATGTATCCGATGCGACAAGTCAATCATGAAGATTTGAAACTCAGAAACTTCAAATGGCTTGATAATTTGAGACCTAAAAGCAGGTACGATATCCTGTCATCGCAATAGCCCTTCCCTCCTTTTTTGTAACTTGCGGCATGATCTTACCAAAATTTGTTCATACCCGATTGATTCATCCGCTCAGACAATTTATTCATGATAGCCGTGCTATTGGGATTACATTACTGGTATGTACTGCAGCCTCATTAATTGCTGCAAACTGGGGTGAGTGGGGTGAGGCATACAGAAGTATGTGGAATATCAGCTTTGATGGAACAAACGCGCATCATGCGCATGTAGGATATTTGCTATTACCAAATACTCCCCTATTAATCATCAATGATGCATTAATGGCTGCCTTTTTTTTTCTGGCAGGTATGGAAATAAAAAGAGAATTGGTTTGCGGTGAATTAGCGTCGATCAAAAAATCGGCTTTACCCGTATTGGGTGCTATCGGAGGAATGCTGGCTCCTGCTTTATTCTTTGGCTTATTCAATAAAGGAACTCCATATATGGAAGGATGGGCTGTTCCTACTGCTACAGATATTGCTTTTACTTTAGGTATTGCATCTTTATTGGGAAGAAGAGTCCCTGTTGCTTTGAAAATATTTTTGACGGCACTGGCCATCATAGATGATCTGGGAGCCATTGTGGTCATTGCACTTTTTTACGGTGGTGAAATTGCCATTGGGTATTTGATCGGAGCTGCTTCCATCGTTACACTGTTATGGTTTCTGAACAAGAAAAAAATTCCATTTGGTATTGCACATTGGTTATTGGGTATTTTGCTTTGGTACATGATGTTCAACTCAGGC
>JACVCQ010000365.1 GCA_016741945.1 Chitinophagaceae bacterium | reverse complement strand
CAATGCCGCAGGTTGTAATGGTGGTTCAGTAACCGTAACTGCTTCGGGAAGTACCGGATTTACCTATAATATTGATGGAGGTACATTTCAAGCCTCAAATGTATTCAACAATGTAGCTGCAGGAGAACATACCATCATTGCTAAAGATGGAGAAGGTTGTACAAAATCAGGTACAGTAACCATTGTATCTTCATCGAGTGGCGTTTTATTTGCTGCGGTAAAAGCAGTCATTAATACCAACTGCGTAAGCTGTCATTCTGGAGCTTCTGCACAAGGAGGCATTTCACTGAATACAGATTGCAGTATTATTAATGCATCGGCACGTATCAAAGCCAGAGCGGTTGACGGTACTCCTTCTTTCATGCCACAGGGTGGACAATTAAACGCTGCAGATAAAAAGAAAATAACAGATTGGATTACAGCCGGGGGAAAATTTACAGACTGATAACGGAAGCACTGTATAAGGGCATACAGTAAAAAGCAACCTCAGGCAGTGAGGTTGCTTTCTTATTTATTGAAGCACTTTATCAAAATGCTTTCGGAAGAATAGTAGTTGATGATCTATTGCTGTTCTCCAATAAGGCCAATCATGTCCTCCGGGTCTTTCAATATAATCATGCGGGATATTTAACCTTAACATTTTATCATGAGCTGCCCTACTCATACCAATGATCCTGTCTTGAATACCGCAATCGATGATAATTGATAAGGAATCTTTTGGATACTGCTCTATTACTTTCAATACACTCCAATCCTGCCAGTACTTTTTATTCTCTGAAGTATCACCTAATCTTTTCTCTACATCATATCCGTTGGTAATTACAGAGACATGTAAAGCGCCGCTCATACTGCCACAACCACTAAAACGGTTAGCATGCCTGAATCCGATAAACATTCCTCCATGTCCACCCATACTTAACCCTGTAATTACCCTCCCCTTTCTTTCAGGAACGGTATGATAAATCCTATCAATGAAATCCGGTACTTCCTTACTTATAAAAGTTTCATATCGAAAATTACTGTCTATCGGACTATCAAAATACCAACTACCGATGGCGCCATCCGGACAAACAATCATGATTTGGTGTTGATCTGCTAGTGTTTTGATATGGGGAACCCTTGTAATCCAGTTTCGGTAATTACCCCCATACCCATGCAATAAATAGACTACCGGATATTTTTTTGTCTCCTGAGGTTCATATCCTTCCGGTTTAATTACAACAGCCTTTATATTTTTACGCATGGCTTTACTATAAATGGTCACTGTATCAACTGATGCAGCAAATACATGGATAGACAAGATCAAAAACAAGAGTGAAAAAGAAGATCGCATAGACATTTTTTTTGCATAAAAAAGCCGTTTCTAATGGATGGTAAGAAACGGCTTTTAAAAAATCAGTATGTTTTAATTTTTCTTTTGTTGTGCATTCTGCATGGGGTTCACACCTTGTGATTGTCCACGAGCAGCAGCACGCAATTTGAATAACTGGAATTTAGAAGGCTCTGCTACTGAAGGCCATTTGTTATTCGATTCATTGATATCAGCAGTTTCGCGCATAGGATCTTGCTTGATACTAATTGCTTTTTTCTTGGTCATGAACAAACGGGTGACTTTATTCTCATTTTTTCTCCAGATCTGCGCAGAAATACGCTCTGTTTCTTTTGTGCCATCTTCAAAAGTAAACTCGACTATCAATGGCATCACCAATCCACCTTTATTACTAAACGTAATTTCATATAAATGAATGTCTGTATATTTAGCTTTTTCAGCATCACTTAATACTTCAGGTGTTCCGAAAGAAGGAACAGGAACTCTTGTTACTGAATCATAAGGCTCAAGTCCACGAGCATATCTCCAATAAAAATCACGTAAAGAGGTATCTACATCTGTTTGGAATACGATACGCTTGTCTTCTCTGTTACGAATCTTAGAAATATCTTCAAACGTATTTAATAGAGGTTTGTCGATAGGCAGGGTACGACCTTCAGTTGAAGCACGCTGTTGCGGCTGTGCATTTGGATCAAATACTGCATAACGAACGGTATCAATAGCAATATCACAAGCATCGATACTATAGAACCATCCTCTCCAGAACCAATCCAGATCAACTGCACTAGCATCTTCCATGGTACGGAATAGGTCTGCAGGTGTTGGATGCTTAAATGCCCATCGACGTGCATATTCGCGGAATGCAAAATCGAATAATTCTCTACCCATAATGGTTTCACGGAGAATATTCAAACCTGTAGCCGGTTTTGAGTAGGCATTCGGACCAAACTGAATGATATTTTCACTATTGGTCATGATGGGCTCTAACTGTTCTTTTGGAGATTTCATATAATCTACAATAGCCCAAGCCGGCCCACGACGTGATGGGTATTTGTTATCCCATAGTTCTTCAGACAGATATTGAACAAAGGTATTTAAGCCCTCATCCATCCATGACCACTGACGTTCATCACTGTTCACAATCATTGGGAAGAAATTGTGTCCTACCTCATGAATGATTACACCAAGCATACCATATTTGGTTGCTTCACTGTAAGTACCATCAGGATTGGTTCTTCCGTAGTTGAAACAAATCATTGGATATTCCATTCCATTGGATGCTTCAATACTTTGTGCCACAGGATATGGATAAGGAATGGAGAATTTAGAATAGCTCTTAATGGTATGCGCTACCGCTTTGGTAGAATATTTTCTGTACAAACCATACGCTTCTTTACCATACCCACTCATACACATCACTTTCTTACCCTCAATATAAACAGGCATCGCATCCCAAACATATTTACGGCTGGAAGTCCAGGCGAAGTCACGCACATTATCCGCTTTGTAAATCCAAGTTTTCTTTTGTGTACTCTTACCCTGTTCTGCTTTCTTGGCTTCTTCCAGTGTAACAATTTCAACCGGCTCTTTAGCATTCTGGGCCTGGTTCCAGCGAGCCATTTGTGTTGGTGATAATACCTGAGCATAATTCTGACATTCGCCTGTACTTAATACCACATGATCAGCAGGAACTGTAATCTGTACATTGTAATTACCAAATGTCAATGCAAATTCGCCTCTTCCGGTGAACTGATGGTTTTGCCATCCTTGAAAATCGCTATACACACAGAGACGAGGGAACCATTGAGC
>JACVCQ010000364.1 GCA_016741945.1 Chitinophagaceae bacterium | reverse complement strand
TCTATATACTCACCAACCCTGCGAAAACATTTTTATATGTGGGTGTTACATCCAATTTGGCGCAGCGAATAGCTCAACACAAAAAGAAAATCTATCCGAATAGCTATACCGCAAAATTGAATATTCATCTATTGATCTATTACGAGACCTACACATTCATCGGTGATGCAATCAAAAGAGAAAAAGAAATCAAAGGATGGGTAAGAAGAAAAAAAGAAGCCCTCATCAAAACAAAAAATCCAAACTGGGAACCTATCAATCTGTCACTCTGAGGAGCATTCATAACCGCAGGTTATAATCCGCGACGAAGAGCGTCATCATTTCCGACTAGCGTCGGAAGATTCCTCAGGGTGACATATTACTACATTAAAAACAGTGCTCATTGGCTACGCCAATCAGCACTAATAACTCCGAAACCTCTTGTCACCCTGAGGAGCATTCGTAACCTTCGGTTACGATCTGCGACGAAGGGGGGGGGTTAGCATCCATCTGTTTTAGGCGCTCGCTTATACAATATATTCGAATCTTTTTCTACATAATCACCCGTTATGATCGGATACGCATACTTAGGTGCATACGATACCACATGACTTTTCACCAGGATCTTATCATTCACCTTCAACTCTTTCAGTTGCTTGAATGCCTCGTTCTCTTCCGGACCAAAACTTAAAATGTACTCCTCTCCATGGATGCTCACCATCACGCCAAAACCCAATCTTGATCCCGGTGGCAGCGACAGTGATGTTACCACCGCTTCCATATTGCTGGATGCATTGATGTACTGTCTTATTTTATTGGCACCGGTCAATACTTTTTGTCCCGCAGGAGAAGTTTTCCAGTTGTTGAATCGGATACCATCGGGAGTGGCTTCCCATGTTTTCATGGCATCTGTTCTTTCTGCAGCGGTGAGGGGCACGGGTTTTTTGACAGGCTTATCATGGGTTTCGTGATTCGCCATTACGATTCCACTAACCACAACAGCCAGCGCGAGGATCAGCGCAAACATACCTTTCTTCATATTTTTTACAGTTTTAGTGAACATATTTCTACCTTTTGTTCCATCAAATCTGTGAAGGTTTTGCCTTTCACAGTTGACAAGATAAAAATACACGCACGCTGTGCAGACAGTCGAATATCTATTGTAAATAATCGTGTAAAGATTGTAAATATTAGTTTGACATGATGCGGATCAAAAAAATACAATGGCCGATCCAACGAAAAATCTTCCTTGGAGTGATATTCATCGGATTGATCTCCATGATCTGTGTGGCATTCACCTTCACGGGTAAGGATGATTTTGATGTTGCCAGAAGAGAGATCCTGCTTCGTAGGCTCGGACATGAAATATTGCTACAATCGGGAGACAGCATTTCAAGGGTATTACCGGTACAAAAGATCTCTGACCATGAATACCACATCCGTTTTGAACAGGCATTTACCTTTCAACCCGACTCCCTGGTGAAAACAACACAACGTTTATTCGCCAAAGACCCGCTTGCCGGTGATTATGTGGTGAATGTGCTGAACTGTATCGATACCAGTGTGGCCTATGGTTATGCAATTTCCAATAACAAGAAGAATGATATTGTAGCCTGTCTTGGAAGAAGACAACCCAGCGCCTGTTACATGCTCCATGTTCAATTCAAACCCACGGGGATCATGGATGGACAAACCGGTTATCTGCTCGGTGCCCTCTCTGTGTTGGCATTGGTGGGATGTGTGGTTTGGATACCCATCAAAAAGCGCAAGAACATTCCTGACATGGAGCCAACCGGCATCTTTGGTTTGGGCGCTATGCGTTTTGATGCTGAGAAGCGCAAGCTCTTACTAGATGAAACATCTATTGACCTTACCCGTACCGAAACCCGTGTACTCCGCATTTTTGCCTTGTCACCCAATGAAATGATCGAAAGAAGCCGATTACAAAAAGAGATCTGGGAAGATGAAGGTGTGATCGTTGGGCGGAGTTTGGATATGTTTATTTCGAAATTGAGAAAGAAATTGGAGTTGGAGCCGAGAATCAAAATTGAGGTAGTGCGGGGAAAAGGATATAGACTTGTAATAAGCTAAATTAAAACCATCGAATAACTCCTACTATAATCGCAATTACAATTGAAAGAATAAATATAATTGTCATCATTGAACCTGATGTAAACGTAGCTTCACGATTTTGTAAATTACCTGAAGATGTAGCCAGCTTTTGAATTAGGAAAAAGAAAAGTCCTACTATTACACCGGTAACACTACCATAAAAAAGTCCACTTTTTATTGAACAGGTAAGCGCTAAAGCCCATACTACTCCTGAAATCGCGCCAAGTATTGCTGACATTACCGATATCGAAATCAGAGTTCCTATTATTTTTGCTTTACTCATTTATGCATTTTTTTATATTAAGTATTTAAATAGTTTTAGTATCCATTAACTAAGTTGAACATATTGACTTATTGATCAAACTCACAGGGAATTCTTCTGCTACTATATCCTCAACTGTTTTAGCTTGTTTAATTTGAGAATTTAACTTTTCTAAAATCGCTAAAGTTTCTCGATACTCCATTGCTTCTGGAACTCTCGAAAACTCTGCATCTAAACCTATTTCTTTTACTTTTTGCTCAATCTCATCTAAAGTAACTTTAAAAAATTCTTTCCGATAATTCAGCATGTTCACTTTTCGATTATTGAATGCTTTATGAAGTTCATTTTCTAATGTTGGCGCTTCATCTGAATAGATCATAGCATGAATATCAAACTGGAAAGGCACAGAAGCATCTCCTAATTCTCGTACCCTGTCGTTTGGTTCTAGTCGCCTCGTCATTCCTATTTTATAAATATTCTCACCAAATGATCCGATATTGGATATTATATATACATGCCCCCTTTTTGTTTGCTGCGCCATTGATAAGGCTCGCTCTTTTTTCTCTTGCGCTTCCTTTAGTTCTTGTTCAAGTTTTTCAATTTGCGATTGCAATTCATCATGTTTAGCGCCTGTAGAGGATTCGAACTCTCTTCTAGCTTTATCTAATGCTTTTTGATATAAGGCTTCTTCTTTTTCTGCTTCCTTCTGCGCTTGTTCAAATTCACGTTTAGCTTTTTCTTCTTCTCTTAACTCTTCCTGTATAGCGCGCATTTCTTCTTTTTCCTT
>JACVCQ010000363.1 GCA_016741945.1 Chitinophagaceae bacterium | reverse complement strand
CTTCCTGAAGAATATGTGAAGAAAACAGGATGGTCTTTTCTTTTCCCTGCTCTTTGATCACATTCATAATTTCAATGATTTGATTGGGATCTAAACCGCTGGCAGGTTCATCCAGGATCAATACCTCAGGATCATGAATCAATGCCGCAGCCAATCCCACACGTTGCTTATACCCTTTGGATAATTGTCCGGTTTTTTTATGCGCTTCCGTACCCAATCCTATTAATTGAATAGTGCGATCTACTGCTTTAGGCACTTGATCTATTTGATGAACACCTGCAATAAATGCTAAGTATTCTTTTACATACATGTCATAATACAAAGGGTTAGCTTCCGCTAAGTAACCAATTTTTCTTTTGGCCGCCACCGGATCTTTTTGCACGTCTACCCCACAAACCTGAATAGTACCCGCATCCGGTAACAGGTAGCCGGTAATCATTTTCATGGTCGTACTTTTTCCTGCTCCATTCGGACCGAGAAATCCAACCACGCCACCCTTTTGGGCTGAAAAAGAAATCGCATTCACTGCTTTTTGACTGCCATAGATTTTGGTGATACCATTGACTTCAATAGACATGCGGTAAAGATATAGATTCAAGGGGTTGTTCGGGTGAAAGAAAAGATAAAAATAGATCAACAAAAGCCATGAATATTTATGCTAAATAATAGAGATATTTATACCCAATCTTCAACTTGTATCATCCCATGCATGAGCAAACTTGTTTAATAGAAGTTGTCACTGAACAAACAGTTGCAGCCATTACTACACTCAGTCTAGAACTCTGGCCAAACAGCAACTATGATGAAGAAAAAAGTCAATGGGAAGAATTAATGCATGCAGCAGATAACTATTGTGCTGTTGCAAAAATACATGATGAATATGTAGGCTTTATCCATATCAGCATACGATACGATTATGTGGAAGGTACTGAAGCTGATAACACTGCTTATTTAGAAGGCATCTATGTAAGCCCTAATTACAGAAAAAAACAAATAGCAACAGCATTATTAGCAAGTGGAGAAGCATGGGCTAAAGCTAAAGGCTTGAACCAATTGGCATCTGATACAGAAATAGAGAACCAAATTAGTCAACTATTTCATCAACAAGCTGGATTTACAGAAGTGAGCAGACTTGTTTGTTTTGTCAAAACGATACAATAACTATTAATCAGTTTGATATTTATATATTCGGAAAATAGAGAGATACAGTAATAGCCCCAATTAATTAGTGATTTTCACTAATTAATTGGGGTAACAATATTCATTTGCACATAAGGAATAGTAAATTAATGACCCATATTTTCTATACCCTATTGTTAATCAAATAAGTTCTAATAACTGCCGGCACAATCGACTTTTTTAATACTTCATCAAATCGAAATTCAAATACTACTTGTGTATTGGGCAAAGAAAATGGAGGGAGGTCAATGAAAACACCTGAATTATATCTCGTTCTTACATGTGGACCAGTTATTTTATCAATATTGGGTACGGCATCTGCAGAAATCGAAACATGTTCCGTAATGATCCCATATTTAAAAGTGTTTACTTTTTTTAGTATTTCATTGATTTCACTGTTGTTAAGATGTTGTAATACTTGCCTAATAATGATTAAATCAGCTTGAGGCAACTCATCCTTGATTGCATTTTTTTTTAAAAAATTAATATGATGTGTCGAAAATTTATTGTCATTATGTTGAATCAATGCTTCAACCACATCAATTCCCAAGTATTTAGTTACTGGATTTTGTTTAAGAACTTGATACATGATTCGAAAATCACCACATCCCACTTCTAGTATTGATTTGATATTTTTTTCTTTAATAAATGAATTTAAATAATCAATATAATATAATGTATTAGGATCTGCTGTCCCATCACCAGAATAAAATTCCCCTTTACTACCACCCCATATATTTTTTTCATAAATGTTGGAGAATATTTGCTCAGTGGACATTTTCGAATATTTCTTAAATCTAATCTCACGTCGGTTCTTATTTATTAAGGAAATCCATTTTTTAAAGGCTGTTACAATTTTTTTCATCATGTAAAATTAGATATTAAATTATCATAATAATTGGAAGGATTGAAAAATGAATTTCGATTATTCAAAAAATCGATTTCTAACTTTTTCATTATATAGACTTCTAAAAACATTATTCAATAAGATTTATACATGCATATATATGAGGCTATTAATTCTTTGATTACGAAACGACAACAAAGATCTTAACTAATTTTCTAGTTGAATGTATTCAGGTAGACTTCCTAATTTTTTTATAAGTTCTTGTGAGCGGGCGCAGTAACAAAGATTCAATCTTCTTGATCATATTCTCCTTGAATCGCATAATAACCAAACAAACTCAATCCGAAAGCAATAGGCAAGAATACCAACACAAAAACACCCCACTGGATCCAAGTATCTGCTGATGGTTTTGCAGCTATTTCTAAAGATGCCGTACGAATTAAAAAGAAAACGGCTAATGGACCTAACAATATCCACACTATACCTGCTATTCTTTTCAGTGCTGTCATGTTGAAAAATTTAATGGATGGTTTTCCGGTTACTCAAATAGATAGCTCCTATCAATACACAAATACCTGCAATAATGATCGGATACATCAATCCCACCAATGGATCACCCGTATAGATCGTAGTCAACAGTGTTGCAATAAAGGGTGTTAAGCCACCAAATACACCATTGCCGATGTGATAAGGCAGTGACATGGATGTATAACGAATTCTGGTAGGAAACAATTCTACCAGAAAAGCAGCAATAGGCCCATAGACTAAGGTAACATAGATGATCATCACAAAAACAATTGCTACCATTTTCCAATAAACACTGCTGCCCAATTGTTTGCTTTGTTGTACGACTGGTTTTGTATACTTATTGACATCATCATACAATGTATCTTTTGAGATTACATGCAATTGAGTTCCATCAGTATAGGATTGATGTATTTCAATGGTACGTACAGAATCGGCTGAGCCGGTGATGGGTTGTAGTGTGGTTTGTTCTGTTCTTTATTCTGTTATATAAGTTTTTTGCTCAACATCACTCAACTGCAACAATTGCTGAAACAATGGCTTGTATGTTACAACAGCTAAAAACATCCCTGCTAACATGATCCACTTTCTTCCCAACTTATCACTCCAATGACCGAAGCA
>JACVCQ010000006.1 GCA_016741945.1 Chitinophagaceae bacterium | reverse complement strand
GGATATAGCTCCTACCATATTATCAATGATGAATCTTACTATTCCCGCTGAAATGACGGGAAATGTCTTAATTTGAATACCTAAATAACCCTTACCCATTATGAAACTTGTTAAAAAAATTTTATGGGTGCTATTGATCGCCCTTGTGGTCATTCAGTTCATTCGTCCTGAAGCCAATGCATCTACTGATACATCTGGCAATATTAAAAACCTATACACTGTTCCTGAAAATGTAGAAGCGATCCTTGTAAAAGCCTGTAATGATTGCCATAGCAATAACACTGTTTATCCATGGTACTCAAAAGTACAACCGGTGGCCTGGTGGCTAGATGATCATATCAAAGAAGGTAAATCTCATTTGAACTTCGATGTCTATACTTCTTATAACCTTAGAAGACAATACCATAAAATGGAAGAAGTGATTGAGCAGGTAAAGGAAAAAGAAATGCCGTTGAATTCTTATACATGGGTTCACAGCGATGCTAAACTCACTGACGACGAACGTGTGGTACTTACCAACTGGGCTCAATCTGTAATGGATACCATGAAAGCTAACTATCCCATAGATAGTTTGATCAGAAAAAAGAATTGAATTGTCCGTATTACGTAAATGTATCGCCATTTTCTTTTTATGGTTGGTGTTATTGCCACTAACAGGATTTGTATTGTTTCATTATCAACAAAGTCAAATACGATCAGAGGTAAAACATGATTTTAAAACCAAAGAGCTGTCTACTGTTCACGTAAAACAGCTACATTGGTATAAAAAGAATAAAGAGATCATTGTAAATGGTACTTTATTCGATGTAAGTTCAATTCATAAAGAAGCGGATGGAACTTATACGGTGAAGGGTTTATATGATTATCAGGAACACAAGTTGCACGCATTAATGGATAAAGCTACCCGTAAAAATAAAGGGGCAAGTCGAATCCTTTCTTTCTCATCTTGTTTCATCAGTGATCAAATTGCTTCTTCTCTACAAACACATACTACTGATTGTTTATTCCGTACCGATTATCGTACAGATATGGTTTCTTGGAAACCACAATTTCAACCCGACCTTATCGCGCCCCCTCCCAAGAAAATACTGTTTCGTACATCATTTTCTTAATTATTAAACAGTAAATCCATGCAAATTCACATGAGATGGACATGTACTTTATTGTCATGTCTTCTATTCAATATATACTTACAAGCACAACAACCTAAAAAAGACAGCAGTGTAACACAAGATGATGCCATTCATTTAAATGAAGTAACTGTTTATGCAAATAAATTTGCAGAGAGATTTGGTCGTATTGCTCAAACTGTAAAAAGCATCAGAGATAAGAATACGCTGAACATGCAGGCCAATACAGGCGATATCCTTATCAATACCGGAACTTTGTTTGTACAAAAAAGCCAACAAGGCGGCAGCAGCCCTGTTATCAGAGGGTTTGAAGCAAGCCGTGTTTTACTAACGGTTGATGGTATCAGAATGAATAATGCGATTTATAGATCAGGACATTTACAAAATATCATTACTGTTGACAATATGATTCTCGAAAGAATGGAGGTATTATATGGTCCATCATCAACATTATATGGCAGTGATGCTTTGGGAGGCGTGGTGAGTATGTATACACGTAATCCGAAACTATCAAGTAGTACCAAAACGGAATTTTCAGGCAGTAGTACCATTCGTTATACCAGCGCCATTGATGAACAAAGAGGGAATATCATACTCAATATTGGAGGCAAACAATGGGCATCATTAACATCTGTTACCTATGGCTCTTTCGGTGATATGCAACAAGGAAAGAACAGAAGCAACAAATATCCTTTGTTTGGTCTAAAACCATTTATTGTTCAAAGAGTAGGTAATACGGATATAGCTGTTCCAAACCCCAACCCAAATCAACAAACACCATCTGGCTATGAACAGATAGATGTGTTACAGAAATTTTTGTATAAAGCATCCGATAAAGTTGAGCATATTTTAAATGTTCAGTTCTCTAATACCGGTGATGTTCCTCGTTATGATAGACTCAGTGAAGGTACACTGGCAGCACCGGTATTTGCCGAATGGTATTATGGCCCACAGTTACGTAACCTGGTATCCTATCACCTCAATGCCTCCCAACAATCCGGTTTTTTTCAGGATTTTAAACTCACTACCAGTTTTCAGGATATCGAAGAAAGTAGAATTACACGTCGATTCAACAATAACAATAAAGATTATCGATGGGAAAGAATCAATGTATTTGGATTGAATATTGATGCAAAACATTACAGCGGTAAGCATGAACTGCATATCGGAGCTGAAAGTTATACCAACTTTGTTCGCTCAACAGCAGAACGACGCAATATTGTTACCGGTACACTAAGCAGAATCACAACCCGATATGCTGATGGTCCTACAAAAATGTCGTCCAATGCATTGTATGCACAACATACTTACAAATTCAATGATGAATGGACATTGAATGACGGAATCCGATTGAATTTGGTAAAACTGGATGCCCGATTTGCAGATACTACACTCATGCGTTTCCCCTTTAATAAAGCACAACAAAATAATATTGCCCTTACCGGAAATATTGGCTTGGTATATGCTACAAAAGAGAATTTCAGATTAGCCATGATTATAAGCAGTGGCTTCAGGGCACCGAATGTAGATGATCTGTCAAAAGTTTTTGATACCAGAACCGGGATAGTAGTCGTTCCTAACACTGATATCAAACCTGAATACACGTATAATGCCGAATTAAGTGTTGCGAAACAAACAAAAGCCTTTTCTGTAGGTGCTTCTTTCTTTTATACTATTTTCAGAAATGCACTTGTATTGGATAAGTATCAATTTAATGGTCAGGATAGCATCCTATATGGTGGTATAAGAAGTGCTGTATTTGCCAATCAAAATAAAGCAAGTGCTTATGTAACAGGGTTTAGTGTAAATGGCTCGGTTAGCTTTGCTAAAGGAACCAGTTTGGATGGAGTTTTTACTTACACATATGGACGATATAAAGACCAAAATAAAAAACAAATTCCTTTAGATCATATCCCTCCCGTTTATGGAAGAATCGGTATCAAAACCCAACAGCAGGTATGGAATGCCGAGTTGTATACTTTATTCAATGGATGGAAGAAATTAAAAGATTACAATCCCAACGGAGAAGACAACCTACAATATGCAACAGCAGATGGAATGCCATCCTGGTTTACTTTGAATCTGAGAGCAGGAATCTTCATCACCAAAAAACTACAATCAGTACTATTATTGGAAAATCTTGCTGACAGGAATTACCGCTATTTTGCCAGTGGTATTTCTGCTCCGGGAAGAAATGTATCTATTTCATTAAAAGTAGATTTCTGATCATATTAAGCGTCTATCATATTCTTTTAAAGCCCGCTGAAAAAAGATCAGCGGGCTTTTAGTTACTTTGCAGTATGCAGATCCGTAAAGCTTCTTACCTGATATCTAGTCCAAGCTTCGATAAATGTCCCAAACCGGACAAACCTGAGTATGCATTTATTGGAAGAAGTAATGTAGGTAAATCATCATTGATCAATATGATTACCGGACAAAGAAGTCTAGCTAAAACTTCTGCCACACCGGGAAAGACTCAGCTCATTAATCATTTTGTCATTGAAAGCAGCGCAACCGAAAAAGGACCTCGTGAACAATGGTACCTGGTGGATCTGCCCGGCTATGGTTATGCCAAAAGATCCCAGAGTGATAGAAGAAGATGGGAACAAATGATTGAAGGTTATTTTAGAAAACGTAGTAATCTCGCTCAAATATTTGTACTCATCGACAGCCGCCATGGTCCACAAAAAAACGATCTGGAGTTTATTAGTCAGCTAGACAAATGGGGAGTTGTATTTTCATTGGTTTTCACCAAAACAGACAAGGAAAAACCTGCGGTTGTAGAAAGAAATATCAAAGCTTTTTTTGATACGCTTAGAGAGAGTTGGCAGTTTTTGCCCAGACATTTTGTGACGAGTGCGGAGAAAAAAGTGGGGAGAGAGGAGATGTTGGCGTTTATTCAACAGTGTAACCAAGGGTTTCAAGCGTCTTAGGATTTCACTTTCAACTAAGTCTCCAAGGTATACATAATGAGAAAATAGTGATGGAACCCAGATTTTCATGATAGTTTATGATGATAATCTATCAGCGCTCATCAAAATAATCATAAAAATCTGTGGCCTATTAAATCTTGATTATAGAACAATAACTCATCTTACAGTAATATTCAGACATAATAGATGCAGAAAACTCCATTATAAATTAGGCTGAAAGAAAGCTATCGCTGCAAAAAAAGAATCAGTATCTCTAATAGTAATCACTATTGTTGACTTGCGATTGGTGAATAACTCTACACCCTTTTCCCCTCCAAATATATATCCAGTTCTAGAACGCGAATACCTGAGCCCCCATCCACCGAATTCTTTCAAAGGTTTAACAGATACTTTTTGAATTCGCTCAATATCTTTCCATAAAAACATTTCTTCTTTTCCCTGTAACCCTTTAATTCGAAGAGAAATCCCTGTTTCATTCACACACAGCTGTAATTTTATAGTTTTTAAAAAGAGCCAGCTGACAATACAAATAACAGAGACAATAATCAAACTAGTAATAACCGTATTTATTGGTAACCCAATAATATACAATACCAAAGGCGCTAAAAATGGTAGTAATACTAATAAACTTGCTTTCGTTTTTGATAAACTTTGCTCTTCTTTAAAATCCATATAATTGTAACTTCAATAAAGAATGAATAAGGGCGATAAAGACCCAATAGCAGTGTTATGATATTGCTATCGGAAAAATTATCCTATTTACTGATTCTTAGTTCACCACCTTATCTGCACAGCAACTGCTGGCAAAAGCTTCAGGCTTGGCTTTAAAGGCGAAACCCATTCCTAGTATATAACCCATGGCTTCTCGTAAAGCATCATTGCTTTTGAATTGCGGATTGGTATTGATATCAGCATGCACTTCCATGTCTACCTGATGTTCAATAAAAAGATCACAGAGTTCATAAGCGATCTCAATACTTTTTGCTACCTCAACCAGCATTCTTTCCTTGATGTGGTATTTCTGCTTGGTTTTCTCATTGTGAATGTACATGAACCCACCATTGTGTTCGCGCAGAAAAACGATGACGGTTGCAAATTCCGTATCATCGCCCTTTACCTGGCTGTCGGTTCCAATACATACTTTGAGCTTAGTACCATTCGCAGACTCTCTTTTAATAGCTTCTGCTACTGCTTCTTTAATGGGGAGGTGAATAGGTTCACCATTGAATTTTCTCCAACGCATATGTGGAAGGTTTTTGTAAGTTACCGATTAATCTCCTTTCCTTGAACGAGTTAAGAATTTCTTATTATTCACAAGTGTGGATTAGTCCATAGCTTATCGTCCATAGTCCATGGCAAGAACAATTCCTTTATTTTATTACGCCTACTATGGGCTATCGACTATGGACCATGACCTCTGCCCCGCAACTTTGTCACTTTTTCAATATTTGTACGGAAATTGACGCATCATTGCACTCAAATCGTATACATGAAAATTCTCTTGCATTATCTCAAACCGTATAAATGGCTCGTAGTGCTGGCTTTGGTGCTGGCAGGGATCAATCAAACTTTCTCACTTTTCGATCCTATGATCTTTGGAAAACTCATTGATCAGTTCGCCAATAGCCCCAAAATAAACCCGGATGGCAGTTTTCGTACAGAAAGTCAGTTCATCAATGGCATTATGTTCATGCTACTGCTATTAGTAGGAACAGCCATGGTAAGCCGAATTGCTAAAGCTTTTCAGGATTATACCGTAAATGTGATCATCCAGAAATTTGGTGCAAAAATATTTACTGATGGATTGAAACACTCTATGCGTCTCCCCTATCAGGAATTTGAGGACCAACGAAGCGGTGAAACTTTATCAATCCTCACCAAAGTTCGTTCTGACACTGAAAAATTCATTGGATATGTCATCAACGTATTATTTGGCATTATTGTGAGTGTTGTCTTTGTATCCATTTATGCTACCAGACTTCACTGGTCAATCGTTCCCATTTATTTGGGAGGTGCTTTGATGATTGCTTTTGTGACCAACTTGCTGAGTAAGAAAATTAAAGTCATTCAAAAAAATATTGTAAAAGAAACCACTTCTCTAGCCGGATCCACAACAGAGAGTTTAAGAAATATTGAATTGGTAAAAAGTCTGGGGCTGACCGATCAAGAAGTAAAACGACTCAATACCAATACTTATAAAATTCTAGGACTGGAATTGAAGAAAGTAAAAAGTATCCGTTCACTGAGTTTTATTCAGGGTACGATGGTGAATTTTCTTAGACAGATCATCACTTTCACGTTGATGTGGTTAATTTATCGCGATGTTCTAACGGTAGGTCAATTGATTTCACTGCAGTTTTATAGTTTTTTCATTTTTGGTCCATTACAAGAGATTGGAAGTATCATCATGAGTTATCGTGAGGCCGAAGCTTCTTTACAGAATTTTCATAACCTGATGGGTAAAAAAGTAGAGCCCAAACCCGATCATCCTCAACAAGTAGGTACCATTGAAGAATTGGCATTTGATCAGGTGCTGTTCAAACACCAGACTGCTCAATATCGCGCATTGGATGGTATTTCATTTGATGTACAGAAAGGTGAAACTATTGCCTTTGTAGGTCCTTCCGGTTCTGGAAAAAGTACTTTAGTGAAGTTGTTGGTAGGATTGTATCGTCCACAAGAGGGACATATTTATTATAACAAAGTGAATGGCGCCGATATGAATTTTGATGAACTGAGAAATCAGATCGGTTTTGTAACACAGGATACCCAATTATTCGCAGGCACCATCCGAGAAAATCTCAGCTTTGTATACCCTGAAGCTACCGAGGCAGAATTGCTGGAAGCTTTATCTAAAGCCAGTTGCAATAACCTTTTAGAACGTGCTGAGAAAGGTTTAGACACTATGATTGGTGAGGGTGGATTGAAATTGAGTGGCGGAGAAAAGCAACGATTATCCATTGCCAGAGCATTGCTCAGACATCCGCGTTTATTGATCTTTGATGAAGCCACTTCTGCATTGGATAGTATCACCGAAGAAGAAATCACCAATACCATCCGTAATATCTCCAGTGAAAAAGAACAGATCACTGTTATGATCGCGCATCGTTTAAGCACCATTATGCATGCAGATCGGATTTATGTATTGGAAAAAGGACAAGTAGTGGAAACTGGTAATCATCAGTCACTCATCAGTGAAAAAGGATTGTATTATGCTATGTGGAGACAGCAAATTGGAGAGCGGAAAAATCTGACAGCGGTTGCGATGTAAACCGAGAAATAAGGAATAAGAAATCAGGAAGTGAAATTTCTCTCCGTTTCTGATTTCTTATTTCATCTTTCTTATTGCTCATTTCCCTAGTCTCTTCCGAATTTTTTCCTAAAATATTCAATCACCGAAGGATCTTCCAGTCCTTCCATATCACTGAGTTCCAGTTCAAGGGCTTTGGTACTGAGTTGTATTTCAATCAGAGAAAGGAACAATGAAGCTGCAAAACAGATCAAGCTGATGGCAAATACAATATTGGCCGCAATCATGAATTGGGTATAGATCAAGTACATACAGATAATACAACCTAGAAAAGTAACCACCCCCAGAGCCTGCATATTTTTAATCAATTTCAATCGGTAACGCAGGTTCTTGATCTGTCCATGGATAATATGTTTTTGTTCATGGCTTTGGTATTTCTCATGCAAGTTCCGGATACGATTGGATAATGAAAGAAATCGATTCGTGTATGCCAACATGATGAGACTGATGGCAGGAAACAGTAATGCAGGTGTGTTTAAGTTGATCTCCATATTTAAAATTAAGAAAGAACCGGTATTTAGGAGGTATCAAAAATGAAGTGATCATCTAGAGATTGGTTTGATGGTTGATAGTCCATGGTCCATAGTAATAGATAGGAGGTATCTCAAAATAAAAAGTAACCGCTGAGATTGGTTTGATGGCTGATGGCTCATAGCTGATGGTCGATGAACCATGGTCCATGGACCATGGACTATGGACTAAAAAAAAGAGGCCGTATCAGATTTTTGATACAGCCTCAATGCTCAAACTAAAACAAAACCCTGAGAAAAAATTATTGTACTCGCGCTGCGAAAGTCACTTCGATATCTGTTTCACCAACGGTTACAGGATCATTAGCACCTTTGGCACCTGGCTTATGTTTCAAAGTTACTTTTACGGTACCCGGACCACTTGCAGCACCAGAATTCCATCTGCTGGTAACACCTAAAGGACGACCATTCGGGTCTGTATTCAAACCGTTAACAGTAATATTCACTCCACTTGGTGCAAAATAGAACTGATGATCATTGGCTTCTTTAATGATTTCCGCAGTAATATCTTCTGCAGGTGATTTACTTTCATCCAAAGCCTGAATGGTGCAGTTGTATTGCTTGTTAGGAGCTAATACAATCTGGTCATTTTGAGTTGGTGCATTACCACCGGGGCCATCAGCATCTTTAAAAGTTACTGTTGTAGTTGCTGTTCCACCCACTTCGGTAAAAGTTAACTTCAACGTTGTGATCAGTTCTTCTTCATTCTCGGGTTCTTTGTCGTCTTTTTTACAGCCGGTTGCAACAAAAGTTACCATCATTAAGGCTGCCATCAAATAAGAAAGTTGCTTTTTCATACACACTTGATTTTTAGAAATTATGATTTGGTTTTTGGTTCAATGGGAATTTTTATTTTCAATCCGATATTTCGCCCCATCTCATCAGAGAAATAACGGAAGGCATTCATGTATTCTCTATACACTACATTCAACAGATTACTTACAGTTAATGTAAACTGAACTCTTTGATGTTTTGTCTGCAAACTGGTTCCTGCTTCTAATCCAAGCAAAGTATAAGCCGGCGGCGGCATCAGGTAATCTGATTCCATGACTGTACTACCATCGGGTTTTACCACCGGAATATTACCGGTAACAGGCACACGTGTTTGTCTGCCTACATATTGAACCGAGGGTTTGATATAAGTCTCTTTCCATTTTTTGAAATCACCCAAGCTATACTGCAACCCGGCTTCATAACGATCTGCCGGCATCTGAATCATCCACTCTTTTGTATTACGGTTTTTAGCCCGAACAATGGATGATTTAGCATCCAACTGAAAATGTGAACTGATCGTATAGGCAAAACTCAAATCAAAGCCATGCATATTTACAGGCGCTTGACCAAAACGGAATGTAGGGAAGGCACCGCGGATCGTTAATTCGGGAGGAAAAACGGGGAACAAATAAATGAATCCATCAATCCTTTTTACGTACGTACCAACATCAATATGCCATCTTCCACGATTATAGACTGTATTGAATAAAATACTATTCGATCTTTCAGGCTGTAAAGAAGCATCTCCTTTCTCAATTCTTGCAGAGCCATGATGTAAACCATCACTATACAATTCATTTACCTGGGGTGCTCTCCATGCAGTTGATGCATTGATGGTGAACTGAAGCCCTTCTGCTGCTTCATAAGAAATACCTGTATTACCGGAAAAATTATTGAAAGTACGATCCGCATATTGTAATCCACCATTTGAATTCGTATTCACCATACTTCTATGATCAAAACGAAGTCCACCTTCGATCAACCATTTTTTATGATTCCATTTTTCTACTATAAATGCACCAAAATTAAAAGCTTCATAATTCGGGATGAATAAACGGTATTCATAACTATTGCGCTGATAACTACCTGTGATACCGGCAGTTCCCCTGAAGTGACCGGTATTGAAATGATCCCAGATCAGATCCGTACCAAGGGTTGTCATTTTTAAATCCAATTGTGGTACATTGGCACTGCTTTGAAAACGTCTTACATCATATTCTCTTCGCCAATTGTGTTGTAATGATAAGATCATATTCAGCTTACCAATTTCTCCGGTATGACGGAAAGCTTTTACTTTCATCAACTGATGTTGTACTTGCTGATAAGGTCTATTGATTTGATACGTGAAGCCAATATTTCGGATATAATCAGGAGGCTCTTTACTACTGATAGCTTGCATCAGGTCTGTAACATTACCAATATGGGATCCTGAAAAAATAGCCAACCGGGTATTGAAAATGCTGTAAAAGAATTCCAATCCATCTGATGCTGATCTCCATCCCATGGCTGCAGAAGCATTGAACTCTTCATTACCCGAATTGGCTAACCAATAATTCGGTGTTCTGGCATTGCCGCCTCTTTTGGCAGTTCCTTGTAGCCGCCAAGAGAATGCCGTATTCTTTTTAGCATTGCCTTCAATAATTCCCGAAATGGTACCCTGACGATTATTTGTAAATGCAGCAATATTCAGTTCACCACTGATTCCCGGAACCGAACGTAATAATTTGGGTTCAACCAATACAACTCCCCCTATTGCATCGCCTCCATAACGAATGGTACTGGCTCCTTTTACTACTGATAAGCGATTGGCAACATAAGGATCAATTTCAGGAGCATGTTCACTACCCCACTGCTGACCTTCTTGCCTGATACCATTGTTCAATATTAAAACGCGATTACTATGTAAGCCATGAATCACAGGTTTATAAATATTGGATCCGGTTTGTAATACACTTACTCCAGTAATTTTTTGTAGCGACTCCCCTAATGAAATTCCCCGCAATGCTTCCAATTCCTTTCCTTTGATATCTTGAGAAATGGCTGCGCCTTTGGTGCTGATGGTTCCGCGTACGGTTACATCAGCCAATTCATTACTGGTATGGGGAAGAAAGAAGTTGTGTTTGATATCATCTTTGAAATGAAGATGCTCTGTGATGGGTGTACAACTTACGTGTGAAATATTCACATCATAATTACCCGCACAGATTCCCATTATTTTGAAATTACCTTCTGCATCAGTAGTCTTACTGATCTTTAAGGCAGTTATTTGTACCAAAGCCCCACTTAAAGGCAATCGGGTATCTGCATCAATTACTTTTCCGGAAAAAATAAGCGTGCATTGTCCCAAAGACTGAGAAAAACTTCCTCCAAACAATACAAGGAGGCAACATAGCCGGTATGTGAATTTTTGAAACAACGTTGTAAAAATAGAATGATTTTTTCGTTTTTACATCATTGTTGCAAAAAATTCGTCGATTATCTCACTTTTAACATGGCCCTGACTTGCTGAACCACCATATTCTGGAATCTAATATAATAAACCCCCGGTTGTAGCCTGGATCCATCAAATACAACATTGTAATTACCTGCTTCATATTCTCTGTCGACTAAATTTGTTAATACCCTTCCCATGGTATCCATGATTTGAATGAGGGTATGTCCACCCGCCGTTTTAAAACTGATATTGGTAGACTGTGTGAATGGGTTGGGATAATTGGTAATAAAATTCTCTCCCGACAGGTTTACTGATTTATTACAAGCCAATGAGTTGACAATGGGTAATACCTGAAAATTTTTAAGCATGATCTGTTCCAGATCATCAGCATCCACACAAAGCCATTTATTTAAGATTGTAGCATATACACTTCTGAAATCATACTGAAAAGGTAAATTATCATTGAAAGAAGCAGTTACAGGAATATTGGGTGTGTCGCCAATAACACCTGCATCTACATTTTTACCAAATACAAACATAGGGGCAGCTGATCCATGATCGGTTCCGGTACTACCATTACTTTTGATGCGTCTGCCAAATTCAGAAAATGTCATACCCAACACTCGGTCTTCTACTTTCTGTAATTTCAAATCATCCTGAAAAGCTTTGATAGAATCGCTTACATTTTTCAGCAAATTGGCATGGGTACCTGTGGTATGATCCGTGGCATTTACTTGTGCAGAGTGGGTATCAAACCCTCCATAACTGACCATATAGATCCTTGTTTTTAAACCACCTGCTATCAATCTTGCAACGATTTTTAATTGGGCTGCCAAAGAGTTATTGGGATACTCAGCCTGTTGGGTCACTTTCGCAGAAGCAGTTTTGATGACTTCAGCATAAGCAGTGGTTTGTTGGGCCACTTTACGGATATAAGTCAATTCTTTTCCAGCCGGAGTATTAGGTGCAGGATCCTGAACGCCAGCAATCAGGTTATAAAAATTACTGGGATTAGAAATACTCATTCCCATACTTACTGCCGGACCTTGCAACGTCAGGGATGTCGTAGATCCGATTTGTATTGCCAATGGATCGGGCATACTACTGTTCGGATATCCATTCGGGAAATTGGGATACTCATAATTCAAATAGCGACCCGTCCAGCCGCTGTTTACCACTTCTTTACTATCACTGGCACTCATCCAGATATCGGTAGCCCTGAAATGAGAAAAATTGGGTTGCGGATACCCCACAGAATGTATCACACTCATTTTGCCGTCATTATACAAAGACTGCATCCCAGTCATTGCAGGATGAAAACCCACTCTATCGATCCCGGATAACCCCAACACTTTTTGTTGAGGGATATACATATTGGATCTCGCACGGATATAGTTGGGGAAATATTCAATAGGGATAACAGTATTCAATCCATCATTACCTCCATTGAGTTGAACAATGACTAGTACATGATCTGTATCAGTAGTGGCAGGAAATAAACCCTGCATTAGTAACGATTCTGCACCAAAAGCCTTTACTGACATACCATTGATAAGCGACGGGAGCATCACCCCCGCTGGTACCGTATTACGTAAAAAGTCCCTTCTTCTCATAGTATTGGATTTAAGCGAGTTGATACTCGGCGAGATTCATTAAATATTTGAGGAGATCACGGATATAATTGCGAACTGTGGTGGCATTGGCCATATCACCTGGATTATTGATATACTGATTCCAAGCATTGGTCCAATAATAATCTTCCGATTGTCCACCCAATAAAATATCCTTTTTGATCTGTGCTTTAGACGCATCTGAAATATCCAGTCGATACATCAGCTTTGTAAATTCATTGATCAATTGATTCGGGTCACCCGGGTTGGAGAAGGTTTTGGCAAATTCAGCTCCGTCAATGATCATACGTTTACCTCCAAAAGTAAATCCATTCATTACCATGGTATCGGTGAACTGGTTCCGTTTTGGAAGTGTATCGCTATTGATCCATATCTCATAGAATTGAGGCTCCTGATAATAGGCTTTCCATCCACTTACATCAGGTGGGTCTCCGATATTCTGCTGCAAGTTGTTACATTGGTTCACTAAATAATTCCAATGACCATAGTTAATAGCATATTCAGGTACAGGTTCAAATGATATTTCGAATTCCCGGCATAATCCAACCGCCAAATCCACCGGACTTTTTATCTGACAACCTCTAGAAAGAATATCATAAAAATGTTCACTCATCAACAAAGTGCGAAGTACAGGAGCTACTTCATAATTGGCATTCCGAAAAATGACTGCCAATGGTTTAATGATATTATTTTCAACCGTTTCATCAATATCATAATACACAAACCAGCGATAAAATCTGCGACACATGTATTCTGCTACCTCATTTGTAGCAAAAATCATATTGAGTAAAGCATCCAGTTCTTCTTCACCGGCAGTGGGTCCGTTTTTACCAACTATGACAGTATTATTATAAAAGGATGAAAACTGTTTGTCCTTTTTATCGTGTCTGTTATTATCAAAAAAGGAAGAAATGGTATTAACATTATTTCTCCAACCGGTTAGTACCCTTGCCGACGCTTGTACATCTTCTTCTGTGAACAATGAACCCGGACCTTTACCGCAACAGAATAGCTCTTGTAACTCACGTCCATAATTTTCATCGGGTGCAACAGCTTGGTTTAATTGTCCATTCAAATACACCAACATTGCCGGATCAATGGTAACAGCTTTCATCAAAGCTTTAAAATTCCCTAAGGCAAAACTTCGTAACATCGCATGATGTTTGTAGAGAAACTGGGCATTCACATCTGAACTCTCGGTAGCGAGATGGTTATGCCAGAAAAGGGTCATTTTCTCACGCAGGTTTCGATCTTGTTGGATCATTAACCCCATCCACCATTTTTTAAACGAGTTGCGTCTTAAACTGTTAACGGTTCCGTCATTGCTGGGATCATTCACCCAAGGATCACCTTGTAAAATATGGGTATCGGGATTGGTAGCATTAGCGGGTGTTGCATATTCTTTTACGGGTGGCGGCGGCGGATCAGGTGGAATTGTCAATAATTGATCTACCGCTTGTGCACAAGTAAGTGATTTGAAATAGGCAATATCACTACGTTTGGCTCCAAACAGCGCACGTTTTAATAAGTGAATCACTTCACGTTCGGTCCAGGGACCAGTATAAGGTGCAAGTCCGGTAGTGGGTGGCGGGGTATCATCCATTGGCTGGGATAATATTCCGCCAGAGGGTTTAGTCAAAGTTGCTTCCATACTCAGGCTTTATATAGGATCTTGAAAATCAGATCTTTCCGTTAAAATAACATTTTTATACGTTCTTTTTTGGCTTGTGAAAAGCTTTAATAAACAGTTAATAAATTAACAGATACAAATCCGTTACACAATGCAGCATCAGAAGGTAAAATATGTCTATATTTAGGGTAAATCTACTTTACCCCTCATGACCGAGCAGGCTATTATTGCAGGCTGTATACAAAATGACGCTGCTGCGCAGCGCGAGTTGTACAATCGGTATAGTCCTAAAATGCTGAGTGTATGCTATCGTTTTGCACCCAGTAGAGAAGATGCAGAGGACATGTTACAAGAGGGGTTTATTAAAGTATTTACCCAGATACATACGTTTCAGAACAAAGGCGCATTTGAAGGATGGATCAGACGCATCATTGTACATACTTGTATCAACTTTCTGAAAAAGCATAAAAAATTCAATGAAAGTTTAGATATCAGTCATGCAACATCGGTGTATATCAAAGAGGAAACCATTCCTTCGATCATGCAAGCCAGACAGATCATTGAATGCATCAGGTTATTACCGGTAGGCTATCGTACTGTTTTAAACCTATATGCATTGGAGGGGTATAGTCATAAAGAAATAGGCATAATGTTAGACATTGAGGAAAGTACGAGCAGAAGTCAGTATACCCGTGCTAAAGCTATGCTTGAAAATATATTGATCCGTAAAAAGATCATTGAAGCACCTAAACAGGATTATCAATGGCTCGCAGCCTTTAATAAATCCTAGTTGCCTTGAATATGGAAAACCAGAAGTACCAGGACGAATTTGAACAGTTTTTACACGATGAGGTAAAGCAGCATCGTATGTATCCATCCGATCGGGTATGGACCAACATACGTACTGAATTACATGGACATCGTTCTTGGCCTGCTTTGACTTTTATTTCTTTGTTTATTATTACGGCATTAACATTGAGTACGGTATTAAGTACCCAAGAAAATTTTCATCCGCAGCCATTATCCATTCCTAACATAGCCAAGGTTGAGCAAGAAACGCTAGCTGCCCATAAAGCAGCCGGTGAAAAAAGCCGCCATTATTTCAATAAACTGGCTCCTGTTAATATTACACTGAATACCATCGCAGCCATAGACTATCCGATTACGGATGTGTTTGCCACTAATAATAGTCTTTCTCAAACTGAACTTTCTTTTCCTAAAGGAAGTATTCAACATCAGCCTATTATCAAAAACAAAGCAGCTAGTATTTTCTTGATATCACCGATGATATCTTTGAATAAGTCTGCTTATGAGACTTTACAAAATGAGTATCCAACCTCAACTGAGGGTACGATAATACAACAGGCTGATGAAGCAGTAGCGGAAAAGAATATTAGTTTATTTCATGAAAATATTCCTACGCTTGATGATCCTTCAAAAGATTTCCACTACGTCAAGAATCAAAATCTGAATCGTCCTGCTGTTTCAAAATTTGGTTTTCAGTTTTATATTACCCCTTCTACCAGTTATAGACGTTTATCTGATGAAAAAGTAAAAGAAATCATTCAGCCATCAGTAGCTTCTCTACCTGTAAACGCTCCTTTGAATCAGCCATCCAATATCAATGAAGTCGTACGCCATCGTCCGGCGGTAGGTTTGGAATTGGGTTTTGCCGTATTGTACAATATTACAAGTCGTTTAAAACTCAAAACAGGTTTACAATTAAATATCCGACAGTATCATATTGAAACATTCCAGTCTCGTACTTATGACCCTACCACCATTTCATTGATCAACTTCAATGGCGTGGAAAATATCACCCGCTTTTCTCCTTATAATAATAATGTTGGTTATAAACAAACAGAACTGGAGAATAAAGTATACCAATTGGCAATTCCGGTAGGTATCCAGTGGGATGTAATCAGAGGCAAACATATGGGCATTAATATGGAAGCATCTGTACAACCTACTTTTAACCTGAATAAAAGTGTTTATTTACTTTCCACTGACTATAGACATTATGCTGAAGGAAATGATTTGGTTAGAAAATGGAATATTAATACCAGTGTAGGTTTGAATTTGAGTTATAAAGCAGGTAAAACCAGCTGGCAAATTGGACCTCAGGTTCGTTACCAACACTTACCTACTTATTCCAATAAATACCCCATCAAGGAATACCTGATGGATTATGGCATGCGTATAGGCCTTACCAGGGCTCTACAATAACCAACTACTATCTGTTTGTCTGCCATCCGCCTGAGGCGGATGGCTTTTTTATGTATGGTTTGAATAATTTTACCGGATGAAACTATTTGCAGCGATACTAATAAGTTATATACTCTGTGCATGTGGTGAAAAAGTCAATACACAAAATCAGCTACAACCATCTCCGGATAGTACACAATTTTATCCAACTGCCTCTTTTTTTGAAAATCAAATGGCCATTATTCCTACGATGAAGAAAAACATAGTTGTTTTTCATACCAAAGGAGAAAAAAAAGACTCTGCTGTTTTAACTACCACTGCTTTTAAAGAGCTGGTAAAAGAATTTATAGTAAAAGATATTACAGATGTGGCTACTAAAAAGCATTACCGTGAAACCATTTTCCAAGATGCTGCTACGAATAGCTATACGCTAAGTTACGCTGCTGTTGATACCACTGTAACCGTGAAAGGAATGGAAATATTATTAGACGAACAGAGCAATCTGGTCAAACGCATATTTATTAGAACAGTGTATCGTCGTGGAAATACATCAATTATGGAACAACATAATTGGAATACTTCCAAGGGATTTCAAATCATTCGTTCTTTAACCAACGAGCAAGGGTATACAACAAATGAGCTTACAGAAGTTCGATGGGAAGAATGAAATAAGAAATCAGGTTCGTAGGACTCCTTCGGAGAATAAACAAGTTTTATGACGCAGCAGGAATTTCAACAGATAGCACATACCATACCTTCACAGCCGGGTATCTATAAATATTTTGATGCAGACGATCACTTATTATATGTAGGAAAAGCCAAAGAGCTGCGTAAGCGGGTAAGCTCTTATTTTTCCAAAACGTTTACTACTTATAAAACCCATGAACTGGTTCAGCGTATTCGACGTATAGAATTCACGATAGTAGATTCTGAACAGGATGCTTTTTTGTTAGAGAATTCTTTGATCAAAGAATACCAGCCACGTTTTAATATCAATCTTAAAGACGACAAGACCTACCCCTATATTGTTATTAAAAAAGAGCCATTCCCCCGTATTTTTCTCACTAGAAAAAAGATCAATGACGGATCTGAATATTTAGGTCCTTTTACATCCAGTGGCAAAGTGAGAGAACTAATCAACTTTATCCGGCAATACATTCCTTTGCGTACCTGCAAATTAAATCTGAGTGATGCTCAAATTCGCAAAGCCAAATACAAAGTTTGTTTAGAATATCATTTAGGCAATTGTAAAGGTCCTTGTGAAGCATTACAGGATGCCGCATCCTATGATGAAGGGTTACAACAGGTGAGAAATATTTTAAAAGGTAATCTTGGTTCTGTTATCCATCACTTTAAAAAGCAAATGCAAGAACTTGCTATCCAACTCGAATTTGAAAAAGCAGAATCAGTTCGTAAAAAAATTGAGCACTTAGAAAACTATCAGTCTAAATCTGTCATTGTCAGCAAACATCTTAGCAGTCTGGATGTGTTTGCCATTTTAAAAGATGGCGATACCGCTTATGTGAGTTATCTAATGGTACAAAATGGAACGATCGTTCAAACGCATACCGTACCATTAGAGTCTAAACTGGAAGAAACTGAAGAAGAAGTATTGAGTTTTGCCATCAATAGAATGAGAACTGATTTCAATAGTTTATCCAAAGAAGTGATTGTTCCATTTGAAATAGAATATCCTGATCCAAACATAGTATTCACCATCCCAAAAGGTGGAGATAAAAAGAAATTACTCGAATTGGCACTAAAGAATGTGAACTATTTTCAAGAGGAATTACGCCGAAAGAAAGTATTACATCTTGAAGGGCGTACAGACATGGAAAAGAAGAAAGTGTTGTACGAATTACAGGAATACTTGCAATTACAAGAAACACCTATACATATTGAATGTTTTGATAACTCCAATTTTCAAGGAAGTTATCCGGTATCTGCCATGGTATGTTTTCGAGATGGAATGCCCAGTAAAAAAGACTATAGACACTACCATGTAAAAACAGTAAAAGGTATCAATGATTTTGCAACCATGAAAGAAGTAGTGTATAGAAGGTATCAACGATTATTAACAGAAGAAATGCCATTGCCGCAATTGGTCATTATAGATGGAGGTAAAGGACAATTAAGTGCTGCTATGGAAAGTATTCATGCATTGAATTTGCATGGTAGTTTAACAGTTATTGGATTAGCAAAAAATGAAGAAGAGATTTTTTTTCCAAATGATTCAGCATCTATCAAGTTACCTTGGAATAGTGATTCACTAAAACTTGTTCGAAGAATAAGAGATGAGGTTCACCGATTTGGTATTGGCTTTCACCGAAACCAACGTTCAAAAGGCACATTCAAAAATGAGTTGGAACAGATCGAAGGAATTGGTAAACAAACCATTACACTGTTATTAAAAGAATTCAAATCAGTAAATAATATCAGAATGGCTGATAAGGAACGCATTATTTCGTTAGTAGGGAACAAAAGAGCAAAAGCGTTGTTTGATTTTTTTGATGGTAAGAAGGGTCAGGATTAAAATAAAAAAGGGGTCAGGATAGAAATCCAACCCCGTTTTTAAAATCCAATATCCTATGAAAAACCGTGGTAAAGTTAAGGAATCCGTTTAATTAACCAATATTCAAATTAAAAAAATTATATTATAAGGTATTTTTAATCGAAAAGGGAGCCAATAGGCTCCCTTTTTAGTATAACGTATTGATTATAAAGTCTTAGTACTGCCAGAGGTCTTGCTCATAATTGAACAGACGCTCCTTGATATTCTCCCCTTCCAATAACCTAAACAAGGGGTCACGAATGAGGGCGCTGAGAAAGCGATCGCTTGGGTTATTACTACTGGTTTTCACAATATAGCTACTGAAAAAGCGGCTTTCAAATAGTTCTTCCCATGTCATACGACCCGCATAATTCTTTGTATTATATACATTGTATTTGGTGAGGGTCTTACGCAGATCCGGATAATAGATCCAAAAAAGTGTTCTTGGAGTTGACTTACCATTGATCACCAGTTTGGCAACAGGAGCTATACCGATGATCCGTACAAACATACGGCTGGCTTCTTTATCAAAGATCCATTGTTCTTTTAAACGAAAAGTATAAATAGAATCAGGGTTAGGCGCAAACTTGGTATCATAGATTACAGCGGTATCTACAACATTGGGATTATCTGCATTCTGCACCAGCTGAGTATCCAATCGTCCTCTTAGCATTTTGGAAATGTCATCATAAGACATCGGCTTTGTAAAACGATCATCTCCTCCTTCTGCTGAGAAGGGTACTACACTATCATTCTTAATAGCACTCAACAGAATAGCAAAGAAACGTTGATCACCCAAATCATCCTTTCCCGGATACATAAAAGGTTGGTTTACCTTTTCACGGGCATCAATCTCTCTCCAGATAAATTCACTGAATAACCAATCATCTTCACGAAGATGTTCATATTCTAATGGACGTTTTTCTCTCGTTTGACTGCGATCTGCAGCTGTTTCGTTACGGAGGCTACGAGGTACAATTTCTCCAAAACCGCCAACAATGGTGGTATCCACTGTTTTGCTGGGTTTAATCGTAGCCGGATCCACAGCAGGTTTATTGGCATTGGTATTTGTTGCCGGCTTAGTGGTATCACGCTTATTAGCAGCAGAATCAGCCGCGTTTCTAGGGCGATTGTTATTGTTTCGCAAATTGAATTGTGCTGTAGCAGTAATTCCCGCGAATAATGAAATCGTGAAACACAATAAGAATGTCTTTTTCATAACCAATGCTTTATTGCAATATGAATGTAATGTTCTGATCTATTTTTCTAATACCACCACCCGGTTGCTTCAATCTGATCTCACCAATTGTTACAGTTGTTCCCGGTTGACAGCGTTTGATTAAGTTTACGGCGTCGCCACTGAATGACGGTCCTGTTACTTCTGCAAATTCAGGCTCATCAAAGCCTTTTCCAGTGCAGATTAACATAAAACTTTGTACTTCAAATTTTACCCCTTCAAATACAAAATCACGCAAATCAGCAATCACCCCTCTTTGAACACGGAATACATTGGCATTCATGGTTCCACCGGCACTACCACCTACAATAGCAATTGGGTCGGGTACTCGTTTAACAGGAATACTGATCCGCTGATTCATCTTGCCATCAGTTGCATTCACGATCACTGTACCTAGCTGTTTGGGCACCACTATATACTGACCGGGACCTTCTTTTCGTAAAGTCGCATTAGGACCTTCAATGGTTACTTTTACTTTTTCATCACCTCCACCTCCTGTTACACTTAAAGGATTTTCCAAGTCCTGATAGAATACACGTGTTTTATCGGTAGATACTACCAATCCTGATGGAACACCCACCGTATAACGAACTTCTTTTTCAACAACCGATGAGGTACCATCAGGCTTTAAATAAGATATTCTTACTTTTTTGACACCGGCTCCTGAATTGTTCACACGGGTTTTGTATTCAGCTGCCCCTTCTGCGTTCAAAGGAACTGCTACACCATCAACTGTGA
>JACVCQ010000362.1 GCA_016741945.1 Chitinophagaceae bacterium | reverse complement strand
ATTTCAAAGAGTGTGGCGGCAAAATGTTCCAATTGATTGATGGTGGGATCTTCTCCAAAAACATCGTCCCCAACAGGGGCATTATACATGGCTTTGAGCATCCCGGGGGTTGGACGGGTTACGGTGTCGCTCCTAAAATCGATCATAATTCAAAGATACTGTGAGAACGCAAACAACCCTTTCCGTTAATCAATGAATCCAAGAAAGAAGTTAGAAGGAGATGAGAAGTACATAAAATTGGCAATCAGCTTTTTGAATGTGCATAAAATCTTATAAACATTTGCTAATCAATAATTTGAAATAAGTATTTTGCTGCTAAAGACGGATATTTTTGCCCATTTGTGCAAGTTTTTCCACAAAAACTGGCATATTCAAAGGCTGTTTCGTACTTTTGCACGCTTCTGAAAGAGCCATTGCTGCCAATTTTAACGATTCCAGCAACAGCTTTTACACAACATTCAGGGTCTAATAGTCGTTTATCATAATACAGTTAATAGCACACCATGAGGCAGCTCAAAATTGCAACACAGATTACCAACAGAGATTCGCAAGCGGTTGAAAAGTACTTACAGGAGATCTCGAAGATTCCGATGATCACACCTGAAGAGGAAACCACACTGGCTCAGCGAATCAAAATGGGTGATCAGCGAGCACTCGACAAATTGGTGCAGGCCAACTTACGTTTCGTGGTATCTGTGGCTAAGCAGTACCAGCACCAAGGCCTTTCTCTTAGCGATTTGATCAACGAGGGTAACCTCGGTTTGATAAAAGCAGCCCAGCGTTTCGATGAAACCAAGGGTTTTAAATTCATCTCATACGCCGTATGGTGGATTCGCCAGTCCATCTTACAAGCGTTGGCAGAGCAGGGTAGATTAGTCCGCCTGCCTCAAAACAAAATTGGCACCTATAACAAAGCGAACAAAGCCTATATGGCTTTCGAACAGGAACATGAGCGTGAGCCTTCTACCGAAGAGCTGGCTGAGATCCTGGAAATGAGCGAGACCGAAATCAACAACATTTTCCAAAGTAACACCCGTCACACTTCTTTAGACGCTCCCGTACATGAGGCTGAGGATGTAGCCATGGGCGATTTATTGGAAGGTAGCGATGACACTGACGATGATGTGATGAAAGATTCATTGCGTGAAGAAATCCGCCGTGTATTGAAATCATTGAGTCCGAGAGAAGCTGAGATCGTAAACGCTTATTTTGGTTTGGATGGTGAAAATGGGGTAACCATTGAGCAAATTGGTATGAAATATGATCTTACCAAAGAGCGTATCCGCCAGATCAAAGAAAGAGCCATCAAGCGTCTTCAGAAAGCGCGTTACAGTAATGCATTGAAAGCTTATCTGGGATAAGACTGTAAAGAAAATGACAGGCCCTTTCCAACCAGGAAAGGGCTTTTTTGTTTCATATAGTATTAACATAAACTGAAATACCTTTGCAGTATGTTTCGGAACCTGATTTTTGTTTGGATCTGTATTTTCTTTATCGCCTGTGAAAGAGAAATCAATATCGTACCTGTTAATAAAGACAGCCGATTGGTAGTGGATGCAGAAATTGAAAATGGCCGCGCGCCCATTGTAGTATTGAGCAAATCCTTGAATTTCTTTACCACGATAGATTCGGCTGAATTGGCCAATTCATATGTAAGAAATGCGACGGTAAGTATTCAAGAAGGGAATACCATTTATCCACTCAAAGAATTTGAACTGCGTGATACAAGTGGTAATCGGTTTTATTATTACAGTACCGACCCACAAGCAACTCTTCAGTTAATCGGGCAATTTGGGAAAATCTATAAGCTATTGATTAACGTCGATGGAACCTCGTATACCGGTGAAACTACCATTCCGTTGTTAACAAAAACAATGGACTCTATCTGGTGGAAACCCGCACCCAATAATGACGATCCGAAAAAAGTAGTTTTGATGGCAAGGGTGCAAGACCCGCCGGGGTTGGGAAATTATATCCGGTATTTTACCCGTCAGAATCGTCAGCCATTTTTACCAGGACTCAACAGCGTTTTTGATGACAATATCATTGATGGGAAGAACTATGAAATACAAGTGGATCGCGGCGTGAATAGAAATGAAACGCTAGATTTTGAGACCTATGGCTTTTTTCAAAAAGGGGATACGGTTACAGTCAAGCTGTGTAATATCAGTAAATCGAGTTATGATTTTTGGAGAACTTGGGAATTCAACTTGCAATCGGTAGGTAATCCATTTTCTTCACCGGGTAAAGTAATTGGGAATATTAGTAATAATGCATTGGGGGCTTTTTGTGGTTATGCGGCACAATATAGCACCTTGATTATCCCCAAATAAGAAGCCTATGTGTAAAAACGAAAACGGCAAACTGCAAGGGTTCTATAAATTTGTTCGTCTAAAATAAAAATTTAAGTATGGCAAGTGAAGCAACAGAAAAAGTACATGTTTTGATCATCGGTTCTGGTCCGGCAGGATATACCGCAGCTATATATGCAGCTCGAGCAAATATGAAACCCGTTTTATACCAGGGCATACAGCCGGGGGGACAATTGACCATTACTACAGAGGTAGAAAATTATCCGGGTTATCCAGAAGGCATACAAGGTCCCGAGATGATGGTACATTTTGAAAAGCAGGCGGCAAGAATGGGTGCAGATATCCGCTACGGACTGGCAACAAAAGTTGATTTTAGCCAACAACCTTATAAAGTAGAGATCGATGAGGAAAAATGGATTGAAGCGGATGCTATTATCATTAGTACAGGAGCATCAGCTAAGTGGTTAGGACTTGAGAGTGAGCAAAGACTCAATGGTTTTGGCGTAAGTGCTTGTGCTGTTTGTGATGGATTTTTCTTTAGAGGAAAGGAAGTAGCCATTGTGGGTGCAGGAGATACTGCTGCTGAAGAAGCATTGTACTTATCGAAATTGTGTACCACTGTTCACATGTTTGTAAGACGAGATCAAATGCGAGCAAGTAAAATAATGCAAGATCGTGTATTAAATGCACCCAATATTAAAGTATACTGGAATACAGATACGGATGAAATTTTAGGGGATAAAAAAGTGGAAGGTGTACGTATTAAAAACAATAAAACAGAGGAGACACAAGAAATTGCAATCAGTGGCTTTTTTGTTGCGATCGGACACCAACCCAATAGCGATATTTTCAAAGGCTGGATTG
>JACVCQ010000361.1 GCA_016741945.1 Chitinophagaceae bacterium | reverse complement strand
TGGCCCTTGCCCAAGCCCCCAATGCATACATATTATTTTGTACCAATTTGATGCGTTGATGGGCTAAGGAGTCCTGTTCATTCACTTGCGCCTGTGCCATAAAGGCGGAAAAAAACGCCGGAATCAGGAATACGACACGTAGTTGGGTCATCTTCAATTCGTTAAGTATTTGTATAAATGATCGCCAGTTGATAAGCGGAGCAAATGCTCTGATCAAATTCTTTACCTTTGGCGGCCTCAGTTAAAAATGCCAAATTGACTCAAAAACTTTTTGCGCACCGTTTTTGACTGTTAACTTTTTTCTAATACACCAGACGCATTATATATGTTGAAACTTTTTTCAAAATTATTCGGAAGTAGTAAGAGTGAGAAGGATGTGCAGCAAATCATGCCCATCATCCAGAAAATAAATCAGTTCTACGAACAATACCAGCAGTTGACCAATGATGAACTGCGTAACAAAACACAAGAGTTCAAACAGCGTATTCAATCTTATCTGACAGATATTGATCAGGAAATCGCAGCTAAAAAACAAGAAGCAGAAAGTCTGCCTGAAAATGAGATCCATAATCGGGATATCATTTATCAGCAAGTAGATAAACTGAAGAAGGAAAGAGATAAAAAGATCGAAGAGATTTTAGCGCAGATTCAGCCAGAAGCTTTTGCGGTAGTCAAAGAAACATCCAGACGTTTTAAAGAGAATCCGGAAATGGTATCTACGGCTACTGCCTTGGATAGAGAGCTGAGTGTAAAGAAAGAACATATCCGTATCGAAGGCGATAAAAGTATTTTCAAAAATACCTGGATAGCGGCCGGGGGTAGCGTTACCTGGAATATGGTGCATTATGATGTTCAGTTAATTGGTGGTAGTGTGTTGCATCAAGGTAAAATTGCCGAAATGGCAACAGGTGAGGGTAAAACCTTGGTGTCTACCTTACCTGCATATCTCAATGCTTTAGCAGGAGAGGGAGTACATATTGTAACTGTGAATGATTACTTAGCTCGTCGTGATAGTGAGTGGAATGGTCCCATCTTTTAATGGCTGGGTCTGAAAGTAGATTGTATTGATAAGCATGAGCCTAGTACAGAAGCCAGACGTAATGCCTATCTCGCAGATATTACTTATGGTACCAATAATGAATTTGGCTTTGATTATTTACGTGATAACATGGTGCATTCTCCACAGGAAATGGTGCAACGCAAACACCATTTTGCCATGGTGGATGAAGTCGATTCCGTATTGATTGATGATGCGCGTACGCCATTGATCATTTCAGGTCCGATCGGACACAACACCGGCGAACAGCAATTTTTTGAACTAAAGCCAAGAATTGAAAAGCTGGTAGAGGCTCAAAAGAAAGCAGTGAACCAATTCCTAAATGAAGCCAAAAAGAAAATTGCGGAAGGAAATGATGATCCAAAAGATGGAGGTCTAGCTTTGTTTCGTGCACACCGCGGATTGCCTAAAAACAGTGCATTGATCAAGTTCTTAAGTGAGCCGGGTATGCGTGTGAAATTACAGAAAGCAGAAAACTATTATCTCGCTGATCAGCAACGAGAAATGCCAAAAGCAGATGAAGAGCTGTATTTCTATATCGATGAAAAAAACAATTCAGTTGAATTAACGGATAAAGGGATTCAACTGATTACTAAAGCTGGTGAAGACACACAATTCTTTGTACTGCCGGATATCAGCGTATCACTTTCTGCGATCGATAAAAATGAATCAGTAGGCGCAGAAGAGAAGTTGCATCAGAAAGAGCAAGTGATCAATGACTATTCTGTGAAAGCAGATCGTATTCATACGGTTCATCAGTTATTAAAAGCGTACACTTTATTTGATAAAGATGTGGAGTATGTGGTGATGGATGGTTCTGTGAAAATTGTAGATGAACAAACAGGTCGTATCCTGGATGGTCGTCGTTATTCTGATGGATTGCACCAGGCCATTGAAGCCAAAGAAAATGTGAAGATTGAAGCAGCTACACAAACCTATGCAACTGTTACACTGCAGAATTATTTCAGGATGTACCATAAGTTAGGTGGTATGACCGGTACTGCTGAAACTGAAGCAGCAGAATTCTGGGACATCTACAAGCTGGATGTGGTAGCGATTCCCACCAATGTAACCGCAATCAGAAAAGATGAACAAGACCTTGTATACAAAACCAAACGTGAAAAATTTGGTGCAGTAATCGATGAGGTGGTAAAACTGCGTGATGCAGGTCGTCCGGTACTGGTAGGTACCACATCGGTGGAAGTGAGTGAATTGTTGAGTAGAATGTTACGTCAAAAGCAGATCCCTCATAATGTATTGAACGCAAAACAACACGCTCGTGAAGCACAAGTAGTAGCAGAAGCCGGTTTGGCGGGTGCTATTACCATTGCAACCAATATGGCAGGTCGTGGTACAGATATTAAGTTGGGACCAGGCGTGAAAGAAGCGGGTGGTTTGGCGATTTTGGGTACAGAGCGACATGAGTCTCGTCGTGTAGACAGACAGTTGAGAGGTCGTGCCGGTCGTCAGGGTGATCCGGGTTCTTCTCAATTCTTTGTGTCATTGGAAGATGATTTGATGCGTATGTTTGGAAGTGATCGTATCGCCAAGATCATGGACTTTGCCGGATATAAAGAGGGTGAAGTCATTCAACATAGTATGATCACTAAATCTATTGAACGTGCACAGAAGAAAGTGGAAGAAAACAACTTCGGTATCCGTAAGCGATTATTGGAGTATGATGACGTAATGAATAAACAAAGAACAGTTGTTTATACGAAGAGAAGTCATGCATTGTTTGGCGATAGGCTTGCATTGGATCTGGATAATGCTTTTTATGCAGTGGCAGAAGATCTTGTGAATTCATTCAAGGAACAAAATGATCATGAAGGCTTTAGATTAGCAGTGATTGTAAATTTTGGAATTGACCCTTCTATTTCTGCGGAAGAATTATCGAAATTATCTGAACAGCAATTGTCTGAAAAGTTATACCTCGAAGCGGTTAACAATTACGATAGGAAGAAGCAGGATATTATGACACAGGCTATTCCGGTGTTTAAAAATATTCGTCAACAACAAGGTAATCATATTGAAAATGTGATTGTGCCATTTACGGATGGAAGAAAAGGCATGCAGGTGCTGGCGAACATGGAAAAGACGCTTAACAGTAGTGGTGCTGAAT
>JACVCQ010000360.1 GCA_016741945.1 Chitinophagaceae bacterium | reverse complement strand
CATCCCACCAATGGTGCGCAGGCAATCGGAATAATTTTATGTTTGATACAATTCTCTAATGTTCCATTCAAAAAAGCCGTTAATTGAAGAATGGAAACTTCTATTTGATTATATTCTACAGATGTATAATTCATCAACATATCTACCTGTTGTGGTAAGAAATTTGAAACACCAAACTGTAAAATTTTGCCTTGTTGTTTTAGATGATCTATAGCCCCGGCTAATTCCGTAGGATTCAATAATGGATCAGGTCTATGGATCAATAAGAGATCTAAATGATCCGTTCCGAAATTTTTTAATGATTGCTCAACCGACTGAATGATATGTGCTGCCGATGTATTGTACGATTTGATTTCATGGTAAGAGCGGTTGGGTGTTACCATTTGGATACCTGTTTTTGTAATAATGCGTAACTCAGATCGGAGTGAAGGCATTTCTTTTAGCGCTTCCCCAAATTCAGCTTCTGTGGTATAGTCGCCATAGATATCGGCATGGTCAAATGAGCGTATCCCATTTTCTAAACAAGCGTCGATCAATTGCCGGTATTCTTTGGTAGAAAATCCGGCGCCCCATTTACCCCAACGCATGCACCCGGCAATAGGTGCTTTGATAACAGATGATGAGTTCATAGAATTAAATTACTCAAATCCAATCAAATGACAGACAGCCATCATTAAGAAAATAAAAAAGTCCTGTTTCATAGGATGAAACAGGACTTAAAATGTTAGTAGTGTAATAGGATTAATATCTGTTATAACCTCCACCACCACCGTTACCACGATCGCGATTGTACCCGCCACCGCCACCACGGTTACCACCACCACCAAATCCGCCACGGCCACCGCCGCCGCCAAAGCTCTTCTTTTTGAAGCCGCCTCTTTCACCTTCGGGGCGTGGGGTAGATTCGTTTACTACAATCTTGCGACCTAACACTTCTGTGTCGTGTAGGGCACTGATAGCAGTACGAGCTGCTTCATCATCAGACATTTCAACGAAACCGAAACCTTTGCTACGGTCGTTATTGAATTTGTCGGTAACAATTTTGGCGCTCGTTACTTCACCATAAGGAGTAAACAGGTTCTGCAGATCATCACTGGTCATATTCCAGTTCAGATTTCCAACGTAAATGTTCATGTTCTTTTAAAAAATTAAGTGATCAAAAACCAATGAGAAACCAGTAACCAAAAACCCTGAAACATTTACGTAAAAACGTTCTGAGATATGGAAGACCTATCATTGGACTACCGAAGATAGTGATTTTGGCTGATTGGCAAGTTTTTTTCAGGTTTCGACTATGAAATGACACCTAGGACGCGAAATACAGGTTTTTAGGTATTAAAAAAGCCTCTATCATAAAACAGAGGCTTTTTGTAACTAAATATCTGAAAGAGTAAGGTAGATTACTCTCCAACTACTTCAAAATCAATTTCAGTGATGTTGCCATTACCAAAATCAATAGCTGCTTTGTAAGAACCCAGTTCTTTCACATCATCTACAATAGAGATACGCTTACGATCGATTTCATAACCTTTTTGGTCGCGAATCGCTCTGGCAATCTGCAATGAGGTAATGGTTCCAAAGATCTTACCGCTGGTACCGGTCTTAGCGGTTAACTTAACAGGAGCGGCTTTCAGTACGTCGATCACTTTATTGATTTCAGCCAACATAGCAGCTTCTTTTTTCGCTTGAACTTTCAAACGCTCTTCCAATTGCTTCAAATTAGAAGGATTGGCTTCTACTGCGAATTTCTGAGGGATCAAAAAGTTTCTAGCATAACCGTTTTTCACGTTTACCAGTTCATTACGTCCACCCAAATTGTCTACATCCTGAATTAAAATAACTTGCATAATTGTTTTTTTAGTTCCCAAGAGCCCAGAGAAGTTTTCGTCTCTGTCTCCCGACCATATCGGGATTAGGGAAGGTGACTAATAATATTAAGTCAAAAGTGAAAAGTCAAAAGTCAAAAATTTGTTTCACCTTTCACTTTTCAGGTTTTTACTTCAAAAGATCTGTTACATAAGGTAACAACGCCATTTGACGTGCTTTCTTCACTGCATCAGATACTTTACGCTGATATTTCAGAGAGTTACCAGACAAACGACGAGGTAATAATTTACCTTGTTCGTTAATGAACTTCTTCAGGAACTCAATATCCTTGTAGTCAACGTACTTAATGCCATACTTCTTGAAGCGGCAGAATTTTTTCTTTGGCTTCTCTTGCTTAATCGCGGTCAGGTATTTGATCTCATTTTTTGCCATGATTAACCCTCCGTTTTTTCAGTTACAGCAAATCCGCCATTTCTTTTTTTGTAGTTGTACTCGACGGCGTATTTATCGAGTTTGGTTACCATGTGACGCATTACTTGTTCGTCGCGTAACAGCTGAATTTTCAGCTTCTCATTGAGGTCGGTTGGCCCACTGTATTCCAGTACCCAGTAGATCCCTGTGGTTTTCTTCTGGATGGGGTAAGCCAGTGATTTTAATCCCCATGGAGCACTGTGTACAATCGCTCCACCATTTTCTTTGATGAAGTCTTCGTACTTTTTCTGAGAAGCTTTGAAATCTTCTTCAGACAGTACAGGAGTGAAAATCACCATCAATTCGTAATTACTCATTACCTGAATTTTTAGGTTTTTAAATTGGTTTTTCCCAGTGGATCCCGCCGAGACGGGAAATCTGCCAAAACAGATTTGGGGCTGCAAAGGTAGGGGAAAAGAGGGTAAAAAGGAATAAGAAATAGTAAAATAAGGAACAAGAAATAAAGAACACGGAACAAGAAATGTCTAAGCCTGCAGATAGGTGTATGGGGCTTATGAGAATAATGTGTTTCTTCTTTTACAAATCATTGGTTATCATTTGTTTGACGCAAAAAGACCGTGTATACAGGAAAATGATCGCTATAACCACCCCGGTATTGATTTCCCTCCCAGGTTCGCATAGGGTAGCCTTTAAAACGACCGGTGTATTCTGTCAGATAGGATTTATTGTAGATATATTCCCGGAAAAAGAAAAATTCACCCCTCTTCCGATTGAGCAATGATTTGGATACCAGTATTTGATCAAATAGCCCCCAGTTGTCTTTATGTGCCAATGTACCGTTGCCTTTTCTTAGCTGATCCACCCAAGGATTATACAACTCACCTTGCCGGATTTCATGAGGCTTTGAGTGGGTACGTAATCATTGATC
>JACVCQ010000359.1 GCA_016741945.1 Chitinophagaceae bacterium | reverse complement strand
CGCTGTCTGGGGTTTGGGTGTTGCATTTGTATATGCCATTTTGCAAAAAGTGATGCATGTCATTGCCGAAACACCTTTTTATGCAACAAAGCAGATCAATAAATTTTTTCCCTCAGCAAAAGTCAGTGGTGAGATTACACCTGAATATTTGGGTGTGGGTTATATTATTGGACCAAAAATTGCCGGTGTATTGGTGGCGGGTAGTGTATTAAGTTGGATGGTTTTCATCCCTTTATTATCAACCCTTGTACCTCCTGATGTAATCGCCATTCAATTGGTGAAATTGGGTTACTTGTCTGATATTGCCAATGCCGGTGGTAAAGGAGGATGGGATCCGGTAACGCATACTTTCAATGATTATTCTGCAGCCATTTATTATGCTTATGTTCGTCAAGTAGGTGCAGGTACGGTCGCTGCTGGTGGTATCATTACTTTAGTGAAAACCATTCCTACCATTGTCAAATCTGTTAAAGGGAGCATGGCTTCTTTACGTGGCGGATCATCAGCCGCTGAGAATTCCGTATCCAGAACAGATAAAGACCTTAGTTTGAAAGTGGTAGGCTTAGGTAGTTTAGCATTGATCGCGATCATCTCGGTTATTCCAAATTTACCGGGTGATGGATTCTTACAAAAAGTATTGATTGGTATTCTGGTAGTATTGTTTGGTGCATTATTCGTAACGGTTTCTTCACGTATTGTTGGATTGATTGGTTCTTCGAATAATCCGATTAGTGGTATGACCATCGCTACGGTAATGGGTACCAGTTTGATCTTTCTGAGTTTGGGTTGGTCTGGACAAGCATATGAACCTTTGGTATTAGTGGTAGGAGGTATGATTTGTATTGCTGCTGCCAATGCAGGTGCTACTTCTCAGGATCTGAAGAGTGGTTATATAGTTGGGGCAACACCGCGTAACCAGCAGATTGCATTATTTGTGGGTGCCATTGTTTCTTCAATTGTGATCGGTATCACCGTTAAATTTTTGGATAAACCGACAACTGAAATGGTACAACAAGGTGTACAACATGCCATTGGTACTGAAAAATATCCAGCGCCACAAGCCACTTTGATGGCTACACTTATTAAAGGAATTCTTTCCCAGAATTTGGATTGGCAGTATGTGATTGTAGGCATGTTTTTGGCAGTGGTCATGGAACTTTGTGGTATCAAATCACTCAGCTTTGCTATCGGTGTGTATCTGCCATTAGCGACTACACTTCCAATCTTTATTGGTGGTGCGGTACGCGGATTAGTGGAAGGCCGTCAGAAAAAAGAGAAAAAAGAAGTGAGTGCTGAAGAAGAGGAACTCAGTAAAGGAAGTTTGTTTGCTACCGGACTGGTCGCTGGTGGTGCTGTGGCAGGGGTAGTGATTGCATTCATTACTGGAACCTCCGGAGGGGAACAATTCTTGAAGAACATCAGTATGGAACATGGACTAGTAGAACTGTTATCCGAAAATGGATACTTCTTATTAGGTACTTTGTTCTTTGCTTTAATGGGACTTATATTATACAGGGTGGCTATGAAGAAAACGGAGTAGCTAGCTTAGAACGCATATTTTTATTGCCACTGAAAATACTGAAGGACATAGAAAGGTTTCTGTGTTCCTCTTTGCCCTCAGTGGCATTTTTTTCTCCAGAACAATTTAAACTTCCACCCCATTTACCCGTCCAAACGCAAAAGAAAAACCATGTGGCTGAAACGCTCGATTGCAGTTTTCTCATTGATAGCATCCACAGCATTTATTCCTGTAGATCCTTATTCTTCTACTATTCGAATGCCCTATCAGCAGGCAGGTCTCTCCAAAGAACAAGCGGCAGCCCATTTATTAAATCGATTTAGTTTCGGCATACAACCCGGACAAGTCAATGAGGTAGTAAAGATGGGTCTGGAAAACTGGTTACAACAACAGTTGGAAGCTTCTTTACCCGATACAGAACTGGATAAACGTTTGGCAGGTTTCGATGCTTTGAAAATGAATAACGAAGACATTGTCAATCATTATTTAAATCCTGCACAAATCATACGGTTGGGTATTCAACAAAAAATTATTCGTAATGATTCTCTTAGTAATACCGATCGTGAAAAATACAGACAAGAGTTAGCGAAAGTGATGAGAGAATCTTTAGTAAAACCGGTTCAAGAATTGCATCGTCAATTAGTTAACCAGAAAGTTCTTCGTGCGGTATATAGCAATAATCAATTGAAAGAAGTGTTGACAGATTTTTGGTTCAATCATTTCAATGTTTCGTTAACCAAAGGACAATCGCAGCAATACGTAATGACTTATGAGCGTGATGCCATCAGACCGCATGTATTCGGAAACTTTAAAAGTATGTTATTGGCAACAGCCAAGCACCCTGCAATGCTGGAGTATCTTGATAATGCATTAAGTGTAAGCAATGACAATGAGCGGGCACGCAGACAACAGAACAATGCGATGTTACGTGCTGCAAGAGAAAGAGCAGAAGCCAGATTGAATGATACAACCATGCAAGGGAATGCTTTGTTACAACAAGCTGTTACTGCAAGAAGAACACAAGGGTTAAATGAAAATTATGCACGAGAAGTCATGGAGTTGCATACCATGGGTGTAGATGGTGGTTATACACAGAAAGATGTAACAGAAGTGGCTAAAGCATTAACAGGCTGGTCTGTACGACCCATGTTTAAGAATGGTCCGGGGATGATGTTGATTGAAAATTCCAGTGAAGCACAATTGAAAAGAAGGGGATTGATTATAGATGGAGATTTTTTATTTCGTGGTGATAAGCACGATGAAAGTGAAAAAATCATTCTTGGTAAAAAATACCGAGGAACAGATGGGTATGAAGAAGGTGTAGCAGTATTGAATATGTTGGCATCCCATACCTCAACAGCTAAATTTATTGCAACAAAATTAGCCATACGTTTTGTATCGGATGATCCTTCTCAAGCATTAATTAAAACGTTGACAAATACTTTTCAGCAGACAGATGGGAATATCAAAGCCATGATCATTGCCATGGTGAATCATCCGGATTTTTGGTCAAAGAAAGCATTGCGTGAAAAAATTAAATCTCCTTTTGAATTTGCTATCAGTGCGCTGCGGGCTACAAAAGCGCAAGTCATGCAACCTTTTCAAGTGTTTAATTGGTGTAGTAAAATGGGACAAAGGGTTTACTACTATCAAGCGCCAACCGGTTTTCCCGAT
>JACVCQ010000358.1 GCA_016741945.1 Chitinophagaceae bacterium | reverse complement strand
TAATTCTTCTTCATACAAGCGACTCTTCAACATCTTCAATGCCAGTTCACGGTTCTCACCTTGGGTTCTGGCTTGCTGACACTCCACAATGAATCCGCTGGGAATATGTTTCAAGCGAACAGCCGTTTCTACTTTGTTCACGTTTTGTCCACCACTGCCACCACTTCGGTAGAATGCCCATTCCAAATCGCCGGGGTTTACATTGATCTCGATACTATCATCAATCAAAGGATAGACGAATACGGAGGCAAAAGAAGTATGTCGTCGAGCATTGCTATCAAACGGAGAGATACGTACCAAACGATGAACGCCACTTTCCGCTTTCAAAAATCCGTAGGCAAAATCTCCATCAAACTGAAGGGTTGCACTTTTGATACCGGCACCATCTCCTTCCTGGAAATCCAGCTCCGTAACTTTCCATCCTTGCTTATCACCATACATGCGATACATACGCAATAACATCTCTGCCCAATCTTGGCTTTCTGTTCCACCTGCACCCGAGTTAATTTGTACAATACCCGGCAATTCATCTTCGGGTTTATTCAATGTACTCTTGAATTCAGCATCTTCAATAGCTGCTAAAGCTTGTTCATAGGATTGTTTGGTCTCCTCCTCACTAGCATCTCCTCCTTTCCAGAAATCAAATAATACAGCAAAATCCTCTACCGCAGTCTCTACCTGTTTATAGAGTCTAAGCCAGTACTCATTCACTTTAATTTCTTTCATGATGGCCGTAGCTCGAGTATTATCATCCCAAAAGCCCGGAGAGAGAGAGAGTTGTCGATCTGTTTCTACTTTATAATTACGATTATCGACGTCAAAGAAACCTCCTCAGGACCACCACACGGTCCCTCATACTCTTGATTTGTTCTTGTGTCATGTTTGATCTGTGATTTTTTGATCTGTGATTTTTTGATCTGTGATTTTTTGATCTCTTTATAAACATTCAAATCAAGAAATCAAAAAATCAAAGATCAAAACCATAAGCCTCATAAGCCGGATTCTGTTCCTACACCATCATTTATCTGGTCCCAACATTACTGTTGAGATCTTGCTGCCTACCCTGGAATCTCCCCGATCAAGATCGGGGTCGAACGAGCCGCTCTCAAAGACTCCTATACATGGCATTACAGCACCCAAGGTTTACCCTTCTGTCTTGTTACCAATACAGAACGTGAGCTCTTACCTCACATTTTCACCCTTACCCCCACAGTACTGTGGGGGCGGTTATTTTCTGTGGCACTTTCTCTCTCCCATTCGCCTAAGGCGAATGGGGGGCCGGCTATTCACCGGTGGGTTGCCCTATGCTGTCCGGACTTTCCTCCCCCACAGTACTGTGGAGGCGATGGTTCGGGCTTATGCAAATACAAAGGTAAACAAAAGTGAAAGGTGAAACGTGAAAAGAGAAATGATTCTTTTCACGTTTCACCTTTCACTTTTCACTTTTAATACTGAAAAAACACTTCCGTAGCCCCATACCCAAATCTCGGATCATATTGATTGATGAAATGCTTGACTTCTCTTTTGGTTTTAAGAATATCATGTATTTCCTCACGCAAACGCCCCTTTCCTACACCGTGAATAACAATCAATGAAGGTTGACGATGGGCGACGGCCAGATCAAACCATTTTTCAAATTCAGACAATTGAATACCGATGATTTCGATATTGCTGAGGTGATCGTATTTGTCTGTCAACTTTTCAATGTGCAGATCAATCACCGATCTGGCAGGAGGCAAATGCTGACGCACTTTGGATGCATCATAAATTTTATAGCCCTTATTGGACAATTTAGACAGGTCAACATAATCTTCGGCTTCATTCTGCTCAGGATACTCTTTGAACAGCTGATAAGAAAAAGTAGGTTCATTGTTTTCTTTCAAGGTTTCAATCCGTTGAAAGATTTGCTTGGGCTTTACTTTCAATTGTGCTTCATAATGAGCAGCTTTCCCTTTTTTGGGAGCAAGTAAGGAAAAATCAATAGCGAATGATGGACTATCATTTACAGCTTCAAAATCAATATCGTGCAGGTAAAAATCATGAAAGCCCTGTACCTGATTTACCAATTCAAAATTCAGGTCAGTTAAAAAGAATTGTTTGTAGGTAAACTGATAGGCATCTGATGTTTTATTGACCAAATGCACTTTTAGCAACTCTACTATCTCATCATTAAAATCATCCAATGCAAATTTGGGAATGAAAGATAGCCATACACCATCTGCTACCTGTATTTGATTGGGTTTGGGTTTTTCTTTGGGAACCTGATCAATGTATTTTTTGGGGGCTACTTTTTTTTCCGGCTCCTGTTTCTTTTTAGTGAAGCGATAGAAATATGGAAAATCAATTTGATCCATATAGGCCGGGAACTTTACGCCCCTTACTTCAATCATGACCATTTTATCATTGATCAGTTCAATTACTTTCCCTTCTTCATTGCTATGCAATACGATGATATCATCCCCAACCTGGTACTTCATGTCTCACAAAATTTCGCTGCAAAGTTAATCAGATCCGATCAGGATTCCGTATTCAATCTACTGCGTTTGCGACCATATAGAAAGTAGATCGAGAGCCCAACACCCATCCAAACAAAGAACCATAACCAGCTAACAGCGGGGATTTCAATCATCAAGTATAAACAACACAATGCCCCGAGTACGGGTATCAATGAATGACTTTTCAGAAAACTATACACAGCTGTCACCAACGCAATCAATACAAAAACAAGGAATAATATTTCCTGATAGCCTTCTGTTCCAATGTTCTGGAAAGCAGCCCTGATACGATCCCAAGAAAAATAAACAAATACCGCTACCAGTGCCGGAATAATCAATTTACCATTGATATAGGGTAATGTAAATGCATTACTTCCCTTCGCTTTGGCAATACGTGGCAATGCCAGTACCCCAAAACATACCAACACAAATGCAAGCAAAGTGCCAATACTGGTTAGGTCTGTCATGGTACCGCTAGACACAAATAAAGCAGGAACACCCGCCATTAAACCTGTTAAAATCGTTGCAAAAGAAGGTGTTTGGAATTTAGGATGCACCTGAGCAAATTTCTTGGGCAACAATCCATCCCTACTCATACTCATCCAGATACGGGGTTGTCCGAGTGCAAATACCAATAATACACTGGTAGTAGCAACAACCGCCCTGATCGATATGATATAACCAATCTTATTCATTTTGAGTT
>JACVCQ010000005.1 GCA_016741945.1 Chitinophagaceae bacterium | reverse complement strand
AACATTATAAAGGCACATCTATTAACAATATTAAAGTTGAAGCACCTAAGAATACTAGTGTAGGTGTGATTGAACTTAAGAAGTAGGTTTTCAAGAGCAAGGGTTAAGGGGAGCTTTCGGGCTCCTCTTTTTTTATGCCATAATCACATTTCTTTGCTCAATCTTCGCTGGAATATGGCAACTTTGCAAAGGCCCTTTTCAAATAAGCATGTATGCAAAACCGTAAAGCTGCGATTGGATTTATTTTTATTACCCTCTTAATTGATGTCACCGGACTAGGATTGATCATTCCAGTGATGCCAAAATTGATCGAAGATCTTTTGCAAACCTCTGATGTCAGTAAAGCATCTAAATATGGTGGATGGCTCACATTTGCTTATGCACTCATACAGTTTCTTTTTGCACCTGTATTGGGTAATTTGAGTGATAAATATGGTCGTAGGCCTGTGTTGCTTTTATCCTTACTTGGATTTGGGATCGATTATCTTTTTCTTTCATTTGCCCCTTCTATTGGATGGTTGTTTATAGGAAGAATAATTGCGGGGATTACAGGTGCCAGTTTCACTACTGCTTCAGCTTATATTGCTGATATCAGTACCAATGACAATCGTGCACAAAATTTTGGGATGATCGGAGCTGCATTTGGATTAGGTTTCATCCTCGGACCTATGATTGGAGGGTTATTAGGAGAGTTGGGAGCACGTGTTCCATTTTTTGTTGCTGCAGGGCTTGCACTTCTAAACTGTGCTTATGGTTATTTTATTTTACCTGAATCTTTGTCAAAAGAAAATCGAAGGCCATTTGAATGGAGAAGAGCGAACCCTCTTGGTTCATTATTACAATTAAGAAAATATCCAGCTGTTGCCGGACTAATCATTTCAATGTTCTTGATTTATATAGCAGGCCATGCGGTACAAAGTAATTGGAGCTTTTTTAATATCGAACGTTTCGGATGGAGTCCGAAAATGATCGGTATCTCTTTGGGTATTGTTGGCTTATTGGTTGGCGGTGTTCAGGGTGGATTGGTGCGCGTGATCAATCCACGTATTGGGAATGAGAAAAGTATTTATATAGGATTGGGACTATATGCACTAGGCTTGTTACTTTTCGCTTTCGCTACTGAAGGATGGATGATGTTTGTTTTTCTGATCCCATATTGTTTAGGCGGTATTGCAGGCCCGGCTTTACAATCGATCATATCGGGGCATGTTCCACCAAATGAACAAGGTGAGTTGCAAGGCGCATTGACTAGTTTAATGAGTGCTACTTCCATTGTAGGACCTATCATAATGACACATCTCTTCGCTCACTTTACACATAAAGAAGCACCCATTTATTTTCCGGGGGCAGCATTTTTATTAGGTGCTTTATTAATGATTGCCAGTACCTACTATGCCTATAAAGCATTACATATCAAAAAATAGATCTTTAATTTTCAACCTCAACAATCATTTCAATTTCAACGGCCATATTCATAGGCAATGATACCATGCCAACGGCACTTCTGGCATGTTTGCCTTTGTCACCAAATACAGCTACCATCAGATCAGAAAAACCATTGATCACTTTCGGTTGATCCGTAAATGAATCTATGCTGTTTACCATTCCTAATACTTTTACCACTCTTTTTACTTTAGAAAGATCACCAACAGCAACTTTTAATGTCGATAATAAATTGATACCAGTCAATTTTGCCGCAGCATACCCTTCTTCTATTGAAAGATCTTTACCTAATTTTCCTGCAGTGTATTTTCCCTCGCTATTAGAAGGACCGTGGCCTGATAAAAAAACGAGATTACCTGTACGGACGAATTTCACATAATTCGCCACAGGATTTGTTGGTGCAGGTAAATCAATACCCATACTCTTTAGTTTATCCTCAGGAGTTTGTGCGATTAATGAAAAAAGAAAAAAGCAGCCCATAAAAAGTGAAAATAGTTTTTTCATGTATGTATGATTTAAATGTTTCAGGAAGTCTGTCTATTAAATTATTGGATCTATTTCAATTTCAAAGTATATCGTTGTCATGAATGAACGCTTATGCTAATTTAACAGATCATTCTCAAAAGAGACAGATACCATAGAAAAGCTTGCTAAGTACTGATTGTTAGCGTATTGTAATCTTGTTAGTAGCAAGAAAATACGATTATCATCTCACTGCTAGTTCATTTAATTGGTGGGGCAGCTTTTTAGCCTTACATTTGCACTCTTATTTTACAATTTACAATTTTACAAATGGACACACAAATTCAGGGAACTGTAAAGTTCTTCAACGAGGAAAAAGGTTTTGGTTTTATTAAGCATGATAACTCCAGCAAAGAAACTTTCGTACATGCTAACGGTCTGATTGATCAGATCGAAGCAAACGATAAAGTTATTTTCGACGTGCAGGAAGGTCGTAAGGGCCCTAATGCCGTTAATGTTAAGCGTATCAACTAATTCAAGAATACATCTTAACCTTATGAACCATCCCGCTATTTGGCGGGATGGTTTTTTTATGGAACTACTGGTAGAATATGTATATGCATATAGCTTTGGTTATATTTGCTTCCTTAATAAACATCTATGTCATTGGTAATACAACAGTTACAAGAAACAACCGCTTTTATTCGAGACAAAGTTTCAGGGAATGCTAGCATCGGAATTATTTTAGGAAGTGGCTTGGGTAATCTAGCCAATGAGATCATTCCGGAGTTTGAAATCCCCTATCATGATATTCCGCACTTTCCTCTGAGTACAGTAGAAGGTCACAAAGGAAAATTCATTTTTGGAGAATTGGGGGGTAAGAAAGTATGGGTAATGGGTGGTCGTTTTCATTTTTATGAGGGGTATAGCCCTATGCAAGTAGCTTATCCTGTAAGGGTAATGCGGATGTTAGGTGTAGATACTTTATTACTGTCTAATGCCGCAGGGGGTGTAAATCCTTCATTTCATGTTGGAGATTTAATGATTATCAAAGACCATATTAGCTTTTTTACGGTAAATCCATTATTGGGTAAAAATGAAGATGCGATTGGCACCCGTTTCCCTGATATGAGTGAACCATATAACAAAGCATTGATCAATACCGTCAAAGAAATAGCCCGTAAGAATAATATCCTAGTGCATGAAGGGGTATACACAGGTGTAACGGGTCCTACATTTGAAACAAGAGCTGAGTATAAATTAATAAAAGTGTTAGGAGGTGATGCTGTTGGAATGAGTACCGTTCAAGAAACCATTACAGCTGTTCATTGTGGTATGAAGGTTTTTGCTATGAGTGTAATTACTGATCTGGGTATTCGTGAAGAAGAAAATACCATTACCCATGAAGAAGTATTACAAGCAGCTACAGATGCAGAACCAAAACTAACCCTTTTATTTAGAGAACTGATTCAAGCATTATGATTGATTTATTTGATAGTTTTAACTTACCTGCAAGCAAGCTTTACCCTTATTTTGCAGTAGATTCCGCCACATGTATTTAGTGAAAAGACCTTTTTTGGGTTTACTGTTTATACTTATTGGTTATATGCTGCATGCGCAGACGGGGACTCTTCGTACACGTAATTTAGGTAACCAATCTTCTACTCAGAATAATGCTATTGCTTATGACCGTAATGGCAGACCTATGCGTAATACCGGAGGTAATGATTCTTTGAAGACCCGTAATAGTTTGGCCGACTCTATCACAATTTTCTATCGTTATTTTGATTCTACACGTAACAGAACAATTGATTCCACTATCAATGATTTTTATACACGTTTCCCATTACCGTATCAATACCATTCTTTAGGGAATTATGGAACTGCCGCACAGCCATTGTTATTTACGCCTTTTATGCGCCCCGGTTTTGATGCGGGCTTTCATGCATTTGATATATACCAATTTACCATTCAACAAACAAAGTTTTATCAAACCACTCGTCCATTTACTGAGTTATCTTACTTGTTGGGTAGCAAAGCAGAACAACTGATTAATGTACTGCATACACAGAATCGAAAAGATAACTTCAATTTTTCACTGGAATACCGTTTTAGCAATGCGCCGGGTAATGTGAAAAATCAAAATGCCAGTCACAATAATTTCAGATTCACTTCGCAATATAGGTCTCCGAATAGAAAATATGGACTGTACTTCATTTTCCTTTCAAATAAAGCAGCATCTTCTGAGAATGGAGGTTTACAGGATGTAAAAAAACTGGATAGTTTGTCATTGAACGATCCTTATGAACTGGAAACAAGACTTGGAAGATCAGGTGCAGCCAGTAGAAATCCTTTTAATACTGGTGTAAATACCGGGAATATTTATAAAGAGTCCACGATCTTAATCAGACATTTCTATGATTTTGGTAAAAAGGATTCTTTGGTTACAGATTCTACTACCTATAAGATCTTTTATCCAAGATTTCGTTTGGAGCATACGCTCAGGTATTCAAGCAATAGTTATCAGTTTATCGATAATGCAGTAGATTCCTTGCGATATAAACAATATTTTAATCGTACGTTACCCGATAGGGTCAACATTGGCTATAACGACCGCTGGACCAGTATTGTCAATCAGTTCAGCATGCTGACATTTCCGGATAAAAACAATCAAAGCCAGTTTATAAAGGCAGGAATTGCAATACAAAATCTAAACGGAAGATTTGATTCTGTCTTAAAAAAGAATGCCTATAACATATATGCTTTGGGAGAATATCGTAATCGGACAAGGAATCAGGTTTGGGATATTGAAGCGAGAGGTGAACTGTATTTGAATGGATTGAATGCCGGTGATTATGAAGCTTGGATCAGTATGAAAAGGTTACTGGGTAAGAATCTGGGATATTTGAATGTGGGATTTCATAACATAAATAGATCTCCATCATTCATTTTTAATCCGCTTAGTCGATTTCCCATAGACAATCGGAACAATTTCGGAAAAGAGAATATTATACGTCTTTTTGCGAATTATGAGAATCCAAAAAATGGACTTAAGATTGCTGGAAACTATTATGTGATGAACAATTACATGTACTTTGATAGTTTTTTTCATGCAAAACAAGAAGCTACACTATTCAATGTGTTTCATGTGAGTTTTGAAAAGAGATTTAGGTTATCTCGCTATTGGAATTGGTATACAGAAGTGCATATGCAGCAAAAAACCGGTCAGGCTCCGGTTAATATTCCTTCCTTACTCACACGTAATAGAATTGCATTTGAAGGCAATTTTTTTACCAACCTTTTTTTATCAACCGGAGTGGAGATTCGTTATCATACCCCTTATAAAGCAGATGGCTATTCTCCTTTTGTAGGACGTTTTTTTTACCAGAACACCGAAACCATCTCTAATCGTCCGGATATCAATTTATTCCTCCATTTCAGGATAAAAAGCTTTAAAGGCTTCGTCCGCTTTGAAAATTTGAATACACTCAATACTAGTAAAGGTTTCGAATTCAGTAAGTTGAATATGGTATCTTCCCTATATCCATCTTTAGGGCTATGGACTAGGGTAGGTGTTTGGTGGAACTTTGTAAACTAGCGGTTTAACAAAAAAAATCCATGTATTCCCTACTTGTTACCTAATTTTGTATTGTTATGAAACGAGTACTCATCTCAATAATTGCATTGATCTATTTCACCGTTAGCAGTGGAATGGTAATGAGTGTGCATTATTGTATGGGTGAAATCAGTACTATTCAGATAAATCAAGTTCCAGAAGAGCGCTGTATTTGCGGGATGTCCAAAAAAGAAACTTCATCAAAAGGCTGTTGTAAAACAGAATTTGCAATGGTGAAATTGGCAGATACCCACAAAGCTTCTTCTGCCTCTTATGATGTACAAATTCCGGTAGCTTTAGTATCTCGTTCCTTGGGTCAACTGGAAGTTCCATTATACTATACCAATACTAAAATCTATGCAGATATTCATGGTCCGCCATTATTATCTGAACAAGATACCTACCTCCTTAACTGTGTTTTCAGAATCTGATACCATTTCCAGTAATGGACTTTTATGCTAGTCAGTGACTGGTATATTCTTTTTATTTATTGATTATTTCAGATTCAAATCATTTAAATTTTATTGTTATGAAAACACAATCTATTTTTTTAAGCATACTATTTTCTTTCATTTCAGTTTTTGCTATTGCACAGACCAAATCTCCGGCTGTAAAATCAGAAGAGATCAAAGTTTGGGGTAACTGTGGTATGTGTAAGTCTACCATTGAAAAAGCAGCTAAATCAGGTGGTGCCACTTTTGCGCTCTGGAATGAAGACACCAAAATCCTTAAAGTAAAGTATGCTGCTGCAAAAACCTCGAATGCAAAAATTCAGGAGAAGATAGCTGCTGCCGGTTATGATACTAAGGATTTGACTGCTAATAATGATGCGTATAATAACCTTCATGAGTGCTGTAAATATGAGCGTAAAAGCAATACAGAAACAGTAAAGCACGACAAAGCTTGTTTCAGTGATAAAGAATGCAAGTCAGGTAAAGAATGTTGCACCGACAAATGCGCAAAAGACAGCAAAGATTGTTGCGCTAAAACCAAATAAGCCAAATACATCATTTTTATCATGAGCGGATATGTCATTACTTAAAGTAGTGGCATATCCTTGCTACCATTAATCTATTTTTATATGAAAAAGATTTTATTCTTAATATTTATATCTTTTGGATTGCTTGCGAATGCCCAATTCAAAAAAGCAAATCTGCGTGCGAGTGGACTTACTTGTGCCATGTGCTCTAAAGCAGTATATAAGTCTCTGTCCTCTATTGCTTTTGTAGAAAAAATCAATGTCGACATCCAAAAATCAACTTACGAGATTGTTTTTAAAACAGGTATGGGTGTTGATTTTGATGCATTGAGTCGCGCAGTAGTGGATGCCGGATTTTCTGTTGCTCAATTACAAGTCACATCGGTATTTAATGGGATAAAGGCCAAAAAAGGATCCCAGGTTGAAGTAGATGGTAAGATGATTCAATTCATCAATGGAAATGATCAGTTATTAAATGGTGAAAAGACTTTCAATATTGTTGATAAGAATTTTGTTTCGGCTAAAGAATTTAAAAAATACAGTGCATCAGCTGGTAAAACCTATGAGTCTGGCTTTGCAGATGGTAAGCGTGTGTATCATGCTATTCTGTAATTGTTTTTCTCATTTTTAAATTCTTTTATGAAGCATATATTTTTTATATCGGGTCTGTTCGCGTTTATTTATTTGCCAGCCCAGGAGTTGTATGTATTTACAGAGCCTGCTAGTAATATGCCGGCAAAATCAATCGGGGTTAAGCAATCAGGTAAATGGTTGAATAATGCTATGTCTGGTAGAACTGAAAGCAGACATAGTTCAGAAATTATGTTTGGGGTTAATAAAAATTTGATGATTCATGGTGCTGTTACTGTATCTGACATGTATAGTAAGAATGTGAGAGTAGAAAGCTATCGAACCTATGCCAAATATCGTTTTTTAACGATTGATGGTATGTACAGTCATTTCAGATTGGCAGCTTTTGGTGAAGCATCCAAAAGTCGCAATCGTTCACCTTATGATGAATTAAGTTTGGAAGGTGATCAAAGTGGCGTTCAGGCGGGTATCATTGCCACACAATTACTCCATAAATTGGCCATCTCAACAACCTTAAGTATGACAGAATCCCTACAGGAAGGTAGAAATGCGCCAGGGCCTAAACTGGTTCCTTATCGTGCCTTTAATTATTCTTTATCAGCAGGATATTTATTGTTTCCTAAGAAATATACTAGTTATGAACAAACTAATCTTAACTTGTATATAGAATTATTGGGTCAGCGTACCTATGATAAGAAACGTTATTTTATAGATCTAGCACCGGCAGCACAATTGATCTTTAACAGTCAGGCTAAATTGAACCTGGGTTATCGTTTTCAATTAGGAAGTGATATGATGCGTATGGCTGATAAAAGTTGGATGCTTAGTTTTGAGTGGCTTTTCCTCAATGCATTTAAATAGTCTGAAAAATCGATACAATGGCTATCGGATTTATGTACCTTTATTCAGTGCGTAAAACGGTAGCCATATTATTTACTGCCATTTATTTATTCGGGGCAACCGAGGCCAGTCAACTCTTAAAATTGCCTGTTCTGGTACAGCATTACTATGAACATAAAGCGGGTAATGCATCTGTAACGCTTTTTGCTTTTCTACAAATGCATTATCTAGGTAATGATAATGATGATACCGATAACCTCAGAGATCAGGCCTTACCATTTAAGACGATGGATGATTGTTGTGTAATCGCTTTCAATAGTTTACCTCCTCAGAAATTACAAATTATTCATATCGATTTTAATGAAGTGCAACAAGAGTTTACTTTATTGAATGATCCATCTCGATTCTTTATTTCTCCTGAAGATATTTTTCAACCTCCACGAATCTGCTAGAATTAGAATACATAGTATTTGCAGAACAGAAGATACCATTTGCCATTTACCGATAGCAAAATAGATCTCATGGAGATAAGTGTATCTTAATTGATCAGAAGTTAAAATTAAGCGCATGTTAAATGCCATTATTCATTTCTCCATCAGGAATAAACTGATAGTAGGTTTGATGGTTGTTGCACTCATTATTGTGGGTGTTATTGAAACTACCAAACTGCCTATTGATGCTGTTCCTGATATTACTAATAATCAGGTATTGGTTATTACTACCGCTCCCAGTTTAGGGGCACCGGATGTAGAGCGATTTATTACGGTGCCCATCGAGCAAGCCACGCGTAATGTACCGGGTATTGTAGAACAAAGAAGTTTTTCAAGATTTGGGTTGAGCTTGGTAACCATCGTATTCAATGAACAAACAGATGTGTATTGGGCAAGAACCCAAATTAGTGAACGATTAGCTCAAGTGCGTCAACAAATTCCTGAAGGGATGGGAGTGCCTGAACTGGGTCCCGTTAGTACAGGATTGGGAGAAATATTTCAATATGTAGTTAGACCTAAAAAAGGTTATGAACAAAAATTCTCTCAAACAGAGTTAAGAACGATTCAGGACTGGATCATCCGAAAACAATTATTAGCAACAGAAGGTATTGCTGATGTGAGCAGTTTTGGCGGGCAATTAAAACAATATGAAGTATCAGTTCGAACAGATAAGCTAAGAAGTTTAAGTGTGTCTATTAGTGATGTGTATAATGCATTGCAAAATAACAATCAAAATACCGGTGGTGCTTATATTGAAAAAGGGCCAACTGTTTTGTTTATTCGTACGGAAGGACTAGCTAAAACAATAGAAGATATTCAACAAATTGTTGTTAAACGAAGCAATGGTATTCCGGTATTGATTAGAGATGTAGCCGAGGTAAAATATGGAGCAGCAACTCGTTATGGGGCATTGGCTTACAATAATGATGGGGAAGTGGCCGGTGCAGTAGTGATGATGCTGAAAGGTGAAAATAGTAATAAGGTCATTAGAAATATTAAAGAAAAGATCAAGCAAATAGAGACATCACTCCCTGAGGGTGTTATGATTGATCCTTTTCTTGATCGAACTAAAATGGTCAATAATGCCATTGGAACCGTGGAGAAGAATTTACTAGAAGGTGCGTTGATTGTCGTATTTGTGTTGGTATTGTTTTTGGGGAATTTTAGGGCAGGGTTTATTGTAGCAACAGTTATTCCTCTGTCAATGTTGTTTGCAATCATCATGATGAATGCATTTGGGGTTAGTGGTAACTTAATGAGTTTGGGAGCACTTGATTTTGGGCTCCTCGTAGATGGTGCTGTTATTATTGTAGAAGCCGTCATGCATAAAATGTCGAAGTTAAATGGAGTGAAGATGGGGACTAAGTTGAGTAGGGAGGAGATGGATAGAAATGTTGAAGAGTCTAGCGGTAAAATGATGAATGCAGCTGTATTCGGACAAATTATTATTTTGATTGTTTATCTACCCATTCTTTCACTACAAGGAATTGAAGGGAAGATGTTCAAACCAATGGCGCAAACAGTTTCATTTGCCATATTGGGGGCATTCATTTTATCGCTTACTTATGTTCCTATGATGAGTGCTTTCTTTTTAAGTAGAAAGCAAGGACATAGAGAAAACATTTCTGATAGAATGATGCAAAAACTTCAGCAATGGTATAAACCGTTATTGCATCGATCTATGAAAGCACCAGCTATTATTATTGGTTCAGCTCTGGTATTATTTGCTGCAGCTATCATAGTACTATCTTCATTAGGAGGAGAATTTATACCTAAGTTAGAAGAGGGTGATTTTGCCGTAGAAACAAGGGTGCTAACAGGCTCTTCATTGACCACTACCTTACAAGAGAGTCAGAAAGCGGTGAAAATTTTATTAAAAGAATTTCCTGAAGTAGAAAAGATCGTGACCAAAGTCGGAACTGGAGAAATTCCATCAGATCCTATGCCCATTGAATCTGCCGATATGATCATTGTATTAAAAGATAAAAAAGGATGGAAAAGTGCTAGTACTTTTGAAGAATTGGCGGAGAAAATGGGAGAAAGCGTAGCGTTGGTTCCAGGTGTAACTACCGGATTTCAGTATCCAGTGCAAATGCGTTTCAATGAGTTAATGACCGGGGCAAGACAGGATGTAGTTTGTAAAATTTTTGGGGATGATCTGGATAGCTTGGCCAGATATGCAGCAGCGGTAGGAGAAGTGATTGGAACAGTGGAAGGAGCGAAAGATCTTTTTGTTGAAACAGTAACCGGTATTCCACAACTCGTGATATCATATAACAGAGAAGCTATTGCCCGATATGGCACTACAATTGCAGATGTGAATCGATCTGTACAGGCAGCTTATGCGGGGAGTGTTGCCGGACAAGTTTTTGAAAATGATAGACGATTTGATTTAGTGATTCGTTTACATGAATCGCAGCGTAACAATGTTGATGCAATAGGTGATCTGTTAGTAGAATTATCCACCGGACAGCAAGTGCCACTTAATATGTTAGCTTATGTTGCTATTGAAGAAGGTCCTTATCAGATACAACGTGAAGATGCACAAAGACGAATCACTATTGGTTTTAATGTTCGGGGTAGAGATGTACAGTCGATTGTTGAGGAGCTTCAGACAAAGGTGAATAAGCAAGTTCAATTACCTGCAGGCTATTATGTTACTTATGGAGGACAGTTTGAAAATTTGCGACAAGCTACTAAACGCCTGGCTATCGCAGTTCCGGCTGCTTTATTACTCATTTTTGTGATGTTGTTTTTTGCATTCAGAAAATTTAAATATTGCATGTTGATTTTTTCAGCCATACCATTATCGGCAATTGGAGGTGTATTTGCATTATGGTTTCGTGATATGCCTTTTAGTATTTCTGCAGGAATAGGTTTCATCGCATTATTTGGAGTAGCCGTATTGAATGGAATTGTATTGATCGCAGAAATGAATCGGTTAAAAGCAGAAAATAATTCTTCATCTATACCGGAAGTGATCTTTCTAGCAACAGAAACACGATTAAGACCTGTTCTTATGACAGCAGCTGTTGCTTCACTTGGATTTTTACCAATGGCATTGAGTAACGGTGCAGGGGCAGAAGTTCAAAGACCATTAGCTACAGTTGTAATTGGAGGTTTACTATCGGCCACACTACTCACTCTCTTTGTATTGCCTTCCTTGTATCTTTTATTTGAAAAGAAAAAGATTCAAATACCCATGAAACCACTACTTGTTATTGTAATCATGTTGTCAAGCTGGTCTTTACAGGCACAACAGGCTCAAACAATGAAATTGGAAAAACTGTTGGCATTGGTAAAAGAAAAGTCACCCATATTGAAAGTAGGCCAACTTCAGGAAAAATACTATACAGCGCTCAAAGGAACAGCTAGGGATATTCCCAAAACACAGTTGATCACAGAATTGGGTAATTATAACAGCTTTAATTTTGACTCACGGGTATCAATTTTACAGCCTTTTTCGGCAGGTATAATATATCGAAAGCAAGAGTTGGTATTGAATAGTTACTTGAATACTTCAGAAGTAAATACAATCATACAACAACAAGTATTGGAAAAGATGATTCGTCAATTATACCTAGAATTACAATACCTAATAGCACGAAAAAAAATACTAGAACGTGCCGATAGTGTGTATGCGAATTTTCAAAAAGTAGCCCAGCTTCGTTTTGAAAAGGGTGAATCTAATTTGTTGGAAAAAACTACATTAGATAATCAAGTGATGCAAAATCGACAAATATTGTTGATGAACCTATCGGATACTAAAGCCATTCAACTGGAAATAACCCTCTTATTACAAGATTCTATTTCTATTATTCCCGCTGATGAACTAGTAACTTCTCAACAGTTATACGATACCGCTTTATTGCAACAACATCCAGAGCTTCAATATTATAAAGCTCAGGAGCAACAAGCGGAGGCTGAAAGCCAACTAGCTAAAGCAAAATTGAAACCCGAATGGTTGATAGGGTATAATAATCAGTCATTGATGGGATGGATGCAGTATAAAAACCGATCAGAACGTTTCTTTACCGCTGGAGATCGTTTTTCTTCTGTGACTTTGGGGATGTCGATTCCATTTTTCAATAAAGCTCAAAAAGCAAAGGTAGAAGCAGCAAATGTTCAGGAACAGGTAAATCGGGTAAATACTGATATTGCTGTATTACGTTTGAAGACACAATTGCAGCAAGCATTGCAGCATAGAGATAAGTTTAATTCATCTTTGACTTATTTTAAAAATAGCGCTTTACCACAGTCTAATATCATTATACAAACTGCTAATCTGAACTATACAAATGGACAAATCAGTTATATTGAATGGGCCACATTGGTGAATCAGGCTTTGGGTATTCAAATGCAGTATGCCGATATACAAAGAGATCATCAGTTGAATGAAATTCAGCTGGATTATTTATTACAAAAGAACTGACAAGCTATTCTATGAAAAAATATATGTTAAGTATCGCAGTGATGGTATTATTATCATGCGGAACAAAAGAAGAAACTGCAACAGAGATTATAAAAGAAGAGGGGCAACAGACAGTTGTTGAACTCAACGCTGCGCAATTTAAAAATGCGGGTATTACTATTGGCTTTCCTGTTGAAATTAATATGCATAGAACTATCAAAGTGAATGGCGTTGTAGATGTGCCACCACAGGGTATGGTATCGGTAAGTTTTCCTTTAGGAGGCTATCTGAAAAGTTCTCACTTGCTTCCAGGTATAGGGGTAAAAAAAGGTGAAATCATAGCTATATTGGAAGATCAGAGCTACGTACAGTTGCAACAGGACTACCTAATGGCTAAAGCCAAAATGGAGTTTCTGAGTACAGATCTCGTTCGTCAAAAAGAACTAAGTGAACAGGATGCAGCCAGTAAAAAAACCTATCAACACGCATCGGCTGAATTTAAAACACAGCAGGTATTGATCCGATCTTTAGAAGAGAAGTTAAGGATTGTAGGTATAGATCCGGAGAAATTATCGGTTAATACCATTTCACGTACCATTAGTTTGCGATCTCCCATCAATGGATATGTTACCAAAGTGAATGTCAACATAGGTAAGTATGTGAATCCAGCTGATGTATTATTTGAGCTAGTAGATCCGGATGATATTCATGCAGCGCTTACTGTTTTTGAGAAAGATATCATGCAGATAAAAAAAGGAATGCGTGCTAGTGTTACGCTTGCCGATAAACCTGAAAAAAAATATGAAGTAGATGTTATTCTGGTAACCAGAAATGTAGATGAGAATAGAGGTGGATTGGTGCATTGTCATTTTGAAAATGCCAATCATGAATTATTGCCTGGAATGTTCTTGAATGGAAACTTTGAATTGGATTATCAGAAAACCGTCGCTGTTCCAGCATCAGCAATCGTTCGTTATCAAAGTAAGCCGTATATTTTTATTGCAAAAGATTCTAGCCGATTTGAAATGATAGAAGTAGAGATTGGTATTTCAAATCAAGAAATGATTGAGTTAAAGGGCAAAGAAAATATCGATTGGAAACAACAAAAAGTCGTACTCAAAAATGCCTATAGTTTATTAGGAAAGTTAAAAAATAAAATGGAAGACGATTAATAGAGGCTACACAGAATAGCCTTCTTTTAGGTTATAAAAAGAAGTAGTAAAATCTACATAAAATAAATACAGCCATACTTCCGAGGTATGGCTGTATTTATTTTATGGCAAGTAAGCGAACGAAATACTCATGAACAAGATAGATGGATCAGTCGTGATAATAAAGCTAGTTTAGGCATATAAAAATTAATGTGATGCTCTTCTTTTCTTGCTGATAGCGATCATCAGTAAAAATAATCCATAAAATATAGTGCCAATACCAAGACAATTGATCACAGTTTGCTGATATCCAAATTTGTTTACATTAATAAAAGGATATGGATATGTATGTGTAATTTCTCCCCTAATTAATGTATAAGTAAAATATGCAAGTGGATAATATAACCATGATAATGCATCACTCCATTTTAGTTTTTCGTTTTCTGTAAAAAATAACCAATAAATAAGAAAATAAATAGGAATACAAGTATGTAATAGCTCATCTGCAACTTTGCCCCATCCGGAAACAGGCCAGATATTTCTTAATAATACATTGTAAATAATACCAACTACTAGAATGTAAACAGTAATAGCTGTTGTAGTAGTGAATTTTTTGAAAAAAAGCCCCAGTTTTGTTCTGGGTAAGAACCATAAGGATGTAAAATAAATAGCTACAAGACTATTGGTAAGTATCGTAAAATAACTAAAGAACTGAATAATGGTATCTAGAATAGAAACCTCTCTGTTATTAATAGTTACCCATAATTGTAAGCATACAGCTATTACGCTAATGAGGCTACCAAAAATATAGATAGGACTAGTATATTTTTTTTCTTCCACTTGATTCTGAAGTTATCCTTAAATATACGTTTCAGATAGTGAGGAATATGTTTTTGGATTGCCTATATGCAAAAATCACTAAAAATGTGTAATAAACTAATGGCTTACCGCTTTTAAGCCAATGATTGAGGCAATCAATGTGATGATAAAGAAAAGTCTCCAAAAATCTGCAGGTTCTTTAAAGAATAGAATCCCAACAATTACAGTACCTACGGCTCCAATACCTGTCCAAACAGCATAAGCTGTACCAATGGGTAATTCCTTTGTGGCTTTTATTAATAGCAGCATACTGATTATTAAACAAATCAAAAAGCCGCTATACCATCCAATGGTAGTCATACCACTACTGAGCCTTGCTTTACCCAAACAAGTAGCAAAACCCACTTCAAAAAAACCTGCTATAATGAGGCTGATCCAGCTCATGAATCTATATAGTTTTCTAATCGTTCTTCCACTTCAAAAAAACCAGCTAATTTTCGAATAACTGCTTCAACAACTGCATCCGGACAACTGGCACCACTTGTCATCAAAACTCGAAGAGGCAACCTTTTGGGTAGATAGTTGTGTATAGATATTAATTCCTTTGTTTTCCAATTGCGATGAAGAATTTCTTCTTGATTGATTAATTTGTCAGCTGCATCAATAAAATAAGTCGTCAGCTTTTCTTCACACAGTTCTACTAAGTGCGAAGAATTGCTGCTATTATACCCGCCAATCACAATGGCAATATCAGCCTCTGTATCTGCAAGCATACCCGTTACTGCAGTTTGATTGTCATTCGTAGCATAACAAAGAGTATCTCTGGTATCAGCAAAACGATCTGCTATATTACCCGCTGTTAATTGGTAATGACGAATGAAAACACTTTTTAAATAATCGGAAATGGCCTGGGTATCAGTAGCGAGTTGAGTGGTTTGATTAACGACTCCTATCTTTTGTAAATCCTTAGTTATATCAAATCCTTCAGAATAACGTCCTGCAAACTCCATATAAAAATCAGTAGCAGGTTTTTCACCTGTTATATATTTTGCTAACTCAATGGTTTCAGCCATATCATTAACTACTACCGTCGGGGTATGATAAGACGCATGTGAAAAAGTGGCCCTTGTTTCTTCATGTTGTGGTTTACCATGTACTACAATACTATATCCTTTCTTTGCTATCTGCTCACTTCGGTTCCAAACTTTTTCAACGAATGGACAAGTCGTATTGTATTTTTCTGTAGGGATTCCTCTGGCTCCTAAAATGGCTTCTATTTCGAGTGTAGTTCCGAATGCGGGAATGATGACCACATCATCTTTAGTAAGCGTATCGAAAGCTATCAGTTGTTGTCCTTTGGTATCTTGCAAAAATTGAACACCTTTTAACAGAAGATCCGCATTTACTTGCGGGTTATGAATCATCTCACTCAATAAAAAGATTCTTTTACCCGGATTTTCTTCAATAGTTCTGAAAGCAATTTCAATCGCATTTTCAACACCATAACAGAATCCGAAATGACGTGCTAAATAGATTTGCAAGTCGCCTAAGTCTAATAATGTAGGCGAGAAATCTTTTTTTAATTTATCCTGCTCTTTTCTTCTCTGCTTAATGTTCCCAATCAAAGGGCTCCGGTATTCGCCCGGTACATTGAACTGCTTCATGGAGCAAAGATAGTGAGTGGTAAGTAGTCAGTAGTAAGATATCACTACAAAAGTATGCGGAATTCTCGTTTTTATCCACACATTTGACTACTCACTATTGACTACTCACTTTTTCATCAATTCTGCCTATCTTCCAATCACCAAAACTAACTGTTGCGCATGTCAAACCATATGTTTTTACAGGCCTGTCTTATCGTAAGCGGAGGCGTTATCATCGGAGCCACACCTAAAGAAAAAACCATCTTTACGGCCATTACTAGATCTGTTCAACGAAATCAAAAAAACTGGATCCACTTGTTCAATGGTACTTCCTTAAAAGGATGGCGTACTTTTCAAAATAAACCTTCTGATTCATGGGTGGTGCAAGAAGGGGTCTTGTATTGTAAAGGAAACAAAGTATCCAATCAACGACGGGCTGACCTGATTACTGAAGAACAATTCGAGAATTTCGAATTGTCATTAGAGTGGAAAATTGCTGCGGGTGCTAACAGCGGTATTTTGTATCTAGTATCAGAAAAATATCCGGCAACCCATCTTAGCGGTCCAGAATATCAACTAATAGATGATATAGGTTATCCTGCCCAATTGGAAGATTGGCAAAAAACAGGAGCTAATTATGCGATGAATGTTCCGGCTATCGATGCTACTAAACCCGCTGGTGAATGGAATACTGCCCGCATCATTGTAAACCAAGGTCATGTTGAACACTGGCTCAATGGGAAAAAAATCGTTGCCTATCAATTATGGGATGAAAATTGGCAGCAAAACAAAGCCAATGGCAAATGGAAAGATATGGACAGTTATGGCAGCGTAAAATCTGGTCATATTGCACTACAAGATCATGGCGGAGAAGCTTGGTTTAGAGAGATTAAGATCAGGAGGATATAGGTTAAGTCAAAAGTGAAAAGTGAAAGGTGAAAAGGAAAGCCTATTTCCTGCCATGGACTATGGCATCATTTCACCTTTCACCTTTCACTTTTCACCATCATCCTCCCCCTTTCACTATCTTTGCCCCATGCATTATGTTTCTGTTGAAGGTCTCACGAAGAGTTATGGTATCAATCCCTTATTCAATCATATTTCTTTCCATATCAACGAGGGTGATAAAATTGCTTTGATTGCCCGGAATGGGGTCGGTAAATCAACCTTATTGCGCATTCTTGCCGGACAAGAAACGGCAGATGAAGGTAAGTGTTGGATCAATAAAGAAATCACTGTAGCCTTATTTGAGCAAGAACCTGAATTTGATGAAGCAAAATCAGTTCTTGAAAATATTTTTCATTTAGAACATCCTATTATTACTGCAATACGTGCTTATGAAGCAGCTGCTGAATCAGAAGATGGTCATTTGATTGCCAATGCCATCACTAAGATGGATGAATTAGGAGCCTGGGACTTTGAAGCCAAGGTTAAACAGATACTTGGTAAACTGAATATTCATCATTTGCAAAACCCGGTGAAAGACTTGAGTGGTGGGCAACGAAAAAGAGTAGCATTGGCTAAAACATTGATCGATATTGGGTTTGAGCATAAGCATACTTTATTGATAATGGATGAGCCCACTAATCATTTAGATGTTGAAATGATTGAATGGTTGGAGCACTATCTGAATGGAGAGAATATTACTTTGTTGTTGGTAACCCACGACCGATATTTCTTAGATGCAGTATGTGATGAAATTTGGGAGTTGGAGCGCGAAAACATGTATGTCTACAAGGGCGATTATGAAAACTACATGGAAAAAAAAGCGGCAAGATTGGAAAGTGAGCAAGCCAGTATCGACAAAGCCCGTAACCAATATCGAAAGGAACTTGAGTGGATGCGCAAACAACCAAAAGCAAGAACTACCAAGAGCAAGAGCCGTCAAGATAATTTTTATGAAGTAGAAGCCCGCGCTAAACAAAAGATAGAAGATGCCAAACTGCAATTAGAAGTCAAAATGAGCAGATTGGGAGGTAAAGTAGTAGAGATGAAGAAGGTTTATAAATCTTATGGAGATCTTCCGATATTAAAGGGGTTCGATTATACTTTCACAAAAGGTGAGCGGATAGGGGTGATTGGAAAAAATGGATTGGGTAAATCTACTTTCCTCAATATGCTGCAATTGATTGAACCCGCCGATAGCGGTAAAATTAATATTGGAGAAACAGTCATCTTTGGTAATTTTTCTCAACAAGGTCTGCAGATAAAAGACAACCTGCGTGTGATTGAATATGTCAAAACTTTTGCAGAGAGTTTTCCATTGGCAAAAGGAGGTAGTTTGAGTGCTGCACAGTTTTTAGAATTATTTTTGTTTCCACCCGATAAGCAATACACTTATCTATCTTCTCTAAGTGGAGGTGAAAAAAAACGACTTCAATTACTCACTATATTATTTCGTAATCCTAATTTTTTAATTCTAGATGAACCTACCAATGATTTAGATCTTCCGACATTGGCAGTATTGGAAAATTTTCTGAGTGATTATCAGGGTTGTGTTTTGATTGTATCGCATGATCGTTATTTTATGGATCGATTGGTGGATCATTTATTTGTATTTGAAGGGAATGGGGAAGTCCGTGATTTCCCCGGCAATTATACGCAATATCGTATATGGATGAAGGAACAGGATGAGAGAGGGCAGTTGACAGTTGACAGTAAACAGTCGAAAGAAGAAAAGATCGAGATTAAAAGTGAACAGGTAGTTTCAAAGAAGAAAATGAGTTTTAAGGAGAAGCGGGAATTTGAGATCTTGGAAAAAGAATTACCAGCACTCGAGGCAGAAAAACTAAAACTTACTGAACAGATGAGTCAGGGAGCACTTTCCTTTGATGAAATTTCAAAACTCAGTGAAAGAATGATAACCATCACAAAAGAACTAGAGGAAAAAGAGTTACGGTGGCTTGAACTTAGTGAGATGGTTTAAATTGACCCATTCCATAACATGTATCGATTGTTGATCATACTATTGTTGGTGTCTGTTCATGTAGCTGCACAACCAGACAGCACAAAGAACAAATTTGAATGGGATGCTTATGCAGAAGCGTATTATAGTCATGATTTTGGTAAACCTTCAGATCAACAAAAAATTCCTTTTCTATATTCTTATAACAGGCGCCAAAAGCTATCACTGAATCTTGTGATGGGTAGGGTGTCTTATACCGCTAAAAGATTTCGAAGTACTGTGGCTTTGGCTGCAGGTACTTATATGGATGATAATTTGCAAACAGAAGATGCTATTCTAGGACAAGTTTTTGAAGCTTCTGTAGGGTTTAAACTTAGCAAGCACACAGAATGGTGGTTAGATATGGGGATTCTACCCTCTCATATAGGATTTGAAAGCGCTATTGGAGCAGATCAATTAACCTTGACCAGAAGCATGATGGCTGATAACTCTCCGTATTATGAGTCAGGATTCAGACTATCTTATAACAGTGCTAATCAAAAGTGGTTTTTAGCGTTGTTATGTGTGAATGGATGGCAAAGAAGTATCAGAGCAGATCAGCCATTCCAACCAGCTTTTGGTCATCAACTTACATACAAGCCCAATCATGCTTTGAGCATTAACAGTAGTTCTTTTATTGGGAATGATAGGCAGCCTGATCTTAGAAGAATGCGTTATTTCCATAATCTCTATGCTAATTGGCAATTGAATAAAAATTGGACAGTGACTGCAGGTTTTGATATGGGTTGGGAGCAACAAACTAAAGGGTCTTCAAAAATGTACCATTGGTATTCTCCGGTTTTGATATTGGGCTATCAAATTGCTGATCATCATCGACTGGCTATGAGGACAGAATATTACCATGACATCCACACAGTCATCATTTCATCTCCTTCATCCGTTGCATTCAAAACTTTCGGGTATTCGATCAATTACGATTATAAGTTTAGCCCATCTATGATGTTCCGTATTGAAGCAAGATCATTTAGCTCGGCGCAACCCGTATTTCTTACAGAAGCCGGCTTGAAATCAGATAAGTTTTTTATGACCAGTTCAGTGAGTATCCGTTTATAGTAGTTCAAAAGAAAGCGCGTTACTTTCTGATCCGTTAATGATTATTGACACTTTTTGTTTGCCTTTATAAAATACTCTTGTAGTAATAAGTTTGAAGCTTTGTCTCCTGATAATTTCCCATTTTTGGCCCACAGCCATTTCACGCTCACTAATCTTGAATACCTTTTTTGACAAAGAACCGTTGTTTCTTAAATAATGAATAGCATATTCCAAACGGACAGTAACTTTCTTTTTTCCGGTATTGGTAATACAAGCTTCAAATTCAAGATGGTCTCCAATCTTAACCTTTTTATTTTTAATTATGAAGCGGTCGATTGTTAGGTTGTCAGCATTTAGTTGGTAGTATTTTAAAACATCTGGATGTCCGGCCTTTAATAAGGATCGCAATCCATGTTTGATAATCGCATCGGTTTCCGGACTTTGGTTTTTCCATTTTTTAGCAATCGCAATAGCTATTCCGGGATTATCTTTTGAAATATCATTGAGATTATTGGCTACACTTCTTCTTACTACTTCACAACTATCTTGTTTCAGGTTTTCAAGGATCTGAAAAATCGGTGTGGGATCTTTTTTCAGTTTCGGTAAAGCCATAGCCCATGGTAAACGAGGTCTGCTGCCTTCAGTAGCAAGTCTGCGTACATGTCTGCTTCTATGTGTAGACCACTTCAACATTTGCGGAATCATTTTTTCTTCATAACGAACTATAAAATGTCTAACTGCAAATTCACAGGTAATAAACTGGGTCATTTGTTCCATCGCTAGTATGGATTCTTTGTAATGATCCAAACCATATAAATAAATATATTCCGGTAAGAAAAGATATTCAATACTAC
>JACVCQ010000357.1 GCA_016741945.1 Chitinophagaceae bacterium | reverse complement strand
AATTGGGCTTAGGTAGTTCTATCTTTAGTGATACCGTCAATAGCTCTTATCGTGACCGATTTGGAGATATTCAATTAGAAAGCAACATTGAATATCGTTTCACGCTGCTATCACTTGGATCATTCAAAGTAGGTAGTGCTTTTTTTGCTGATATCGGCAATATTTGGAATATCAAAAGAAATGATCAGGATCCTGACTCAAAATTTTCTTTCAGCAATCTGGCTCGCGACTTAGCCATTGGTGTGGGTACCGGATTAAGATTCGATTTTTCTTATTTCTTGATTCGATTTGATTTTGCTTATCGTGTAAAAGATCCTGCCAGAAATAGAAATGAAGGATGGATGAGTATTAAAGATTTTGTGTGGTCTGAAACAAGAGCTTCCGGACTCAAGATCAATAATATGGCTTTACAATTTGGTATAGGTTTACCCTTCTAAGTTCTCTTTGAGCTTTCTTATTGCCTGTTCAAAAGATTCGATACTGTGTGCATCTTCCACAGAGAAAATACCTATTCTGGTTCTGCGCAAACTACTCATATAACCTCCGACACCAATGCCGCACCAAAATCATTGGCCAGACTTCTGATATAAGTACCTGTTGAACATACTACTCGAAAATGTACAATCGGCAATTCAATTTTTTCAATCGTAAACTGATGGATCGTAACAGGACGCGGCTCTAATACAACATGCTCACCCTTCCTTGCCGCGAGATAAACAGGTTTACCATCTTTCTTAATTGCCGAATGGGCAGGAGGAACCTGCATAATAGGTCCCGTGAATGATTTTGTAGCGTTGTGTATTTGTTCTTCTGTAAGATGAGTGATATCTTTACTATTTTCAGGCGGCGATTCTAAATCATAGGTTGGCGTTGTGGCACCCAAGGTAAAAGTACCCGTGTACTCTTTCTCCATGCCCATGTATTCATTGATCTTCTTAGTAAACTTTCCTGTGCAGATAATCAATAATCCTGTAGCTAAAGGATCCAATGTGCCCGCATGTCCAACTTTTGAGATACGTGTAAGTATACGCACTTTCTTAACAGCGTCAAAGGAAGTCCACTCCAATGGTTTATCCAGCAAAATAACTTTGCCATCAAGATAGGGTTGTAATGCAGGATGTATTTCTTTCTGTCGCATTGGAAGTATGTATTTGCACGGATGCTATGGATACTAATAAGCTCTTGCAAATAAAACCCTTTTAGCTGAAGGCTTTCCACTAAGTATACAAACACCTTCTTCCGCCTGGTTATCCAATGGTATACAACGTATCGTAGCCTTGGTCAATTCTTTAATCTTGTCTTCTGTTTCACCTGTACCATCCCAATGAGCCGAAATGAATCCACCTTTGGTATCCAGTAACTGAACAAACTCATCCCAAGTATTCACCAGCGTAATATGTTCATCGCGATACTGTTTGGCTCTATTAAAAATATTCTGTTGGATCTCTTCTAAAAGGTTTTGGATATAGTTAGAAAGTCCAGTCAACGAAACCGTATTCTTTTCCTTAGTATCTCTTCTGGCTATTTCTGCTACATTGTTTTCAAGGTCACGTGCACCAATAGCTACACGAACAGGAACACCTTTCAATTCATATTCTGCAAATTTCCATCCCGGTCTGGCGTTATCACTGTCGTCGTACTTTACAGATATACCTAAGGTCTTGAGTTCTTTCATGAGCTGATGCACACGTTCATCGATCTGTGCTTTTTGCTCTTCACCTTTAAAAATAGGAACAATCACTACTTGTAATGGTGCAATGCGCGGAGGTAATACCAATCCATTATCATCACTATGCGCCATCACCAATGCACCGATCAAACGGGTGCTTACACCCCAGCTTGTAGCCCACACATATTCCAATTGATTGTTTTTATCACTAAACTTCACATCAAATGCTTTTGCAAAATTCTGACCCAGAAAATGTGAGGTACCAGCCTGTAATGCTTTGCCATCCTGCATCATCGCTTCAATGCAATACGTGTCTTCAGCACCTGCAAAACGTTCGTTGGGTGTTTTTACACCTTTGATTACGGGAACAGCCATCCAATTCTCTACAAAATCAGCATATACATTGAGCATTTTGACGGTTTCTTCCACCGCTTCATCTTTCGTAGCATGTGCTGTATGACCCTCTTGCCAAAGAAACTCTGCAGTTCGAAGAAATAATCTTGTTCTCATTTCCCATCTCACCACATTCGCCCATTGGTTTACCAGAATCGGAAGATCACGGTAAGATTGGATCCATGTTTTATAAGTATTCCAAATGATGGCTTCACTGGTTGGACGAACCACCAATTCTTCTTCCAACTTTGCTTCAGGATCTACAATGAGTTTACCTTTATTAGCAGGATCTGTTTTCAAGCGATAATGGGTAACAACCGCACATTCTTTTGCAAACCCTTCGGCATTCTTCTCCTCTGCCTCAAATAAACTTTTAGGAATAAAGAGTGGGAAATAAGCATTTTGATGACCCGTTTCTTTAAACATCCGATCCAATTCATCACGCATGTTCTCCCAAAGTGCGAAACCATAAGGTTTAATGACCATACAACCTCTCACGGCACTGTAATCTGCCAATCCGCCTTTAATAATGAGGTCATTGTACCACTGAGCATAATCTTGCGCTCGGGAAGTAATTTCCTTACTCATAATAATATTATAATTCTCTTAACAAAATAGATTGCTTACAGTTGTTAGTTTGCAAACTAATTGCCGCTATTTACTAGAAGTCTGCAACAGCGCAAATGTATGTAACTTCGCATTATATAACCTTCTCAATCCAGATGTTATGAAAAGAATGCTACTTGGCTCATTGCTCACCATCGGACTCCTTTCAGGATGTTCAACAGCCTATCAGAGCGGACAAACCCCAGATGATGTTTATTATTCACCCGGCAGAGATGGTGGTAATAGACGTGAAGAGGAGAAGGTTAGAGAACAGCAGGAGCGTTATGAAGAATATATCAGCAGTCAGGATAATCGTTATTTACGTATGAAAGTAGCGAACAGAAGCCGTTGGTCTGGCATTGATGATTTTGATTATTGGCATGATAGTCGGTTTGACTTTGGAAGGTATAACCGTTTCAGTAATTGGAATAGTTTCTATACTTGGAATGACCCATGGAACAATCCATGGAATCCTTCCTTCAATTATGGATTATGGAGGATGCAACCAGGTCTAGGATTTGGATGGGGATGGAACAATCCGATGTATACTGTCATAGCC
>JACVCQ010000356.1 GCA_016741945.1 Chitinophagaceae bacterium | reverse complement strand
GTCCAATTATATTTTTCATTAATAAACCCTTCAATTTTCCAGATTCCATTATCATTCTTCCAGATATTTTTATTCCTGAAAGTTTCCGCTATTTCAAAAAATCTCCTCTCTGAAATACCGGCAAAGTCACAAAATTTCCGGATATCATCATAAGGTGTTTCATCGCCCAGCGAGTTCAATTTCTGGAGAGCTTCCTGTCTGGTTATTCTCTTATTACGTATTTCAAGTGAAAGGTTATCGAAAGACCTGGTAATTCCGAATTTATACCACTTAAGGTAGTGGTGTATCGATATAAAGTCATCATCAATATCCGCGTAATTGTATATTCCTGTTTTAGCCTTATCAGAAACTTTAAATCCGTTTGCCGTAGCAACGGAAAGACTTGTTTCAACATCCCAATTAAAGTAGTAACCCAAAAAAACAGCATTGATTCCAGCCTTATCTATTTGTGAATCTGTTAATGAAAAATAAGGAGTAAGTTCTTTTTTTGTAAGGTCCTCAGACACCCAGTCTTCTGCTACTGTTCCATTAGTTACACCAAATTTTTTTAACCAGTTACTGTTCAGTTTAAATCCGGTCAATGCTTCATCATCGGTACCATATTCAAAAGCTGAGTTCTCTCCCCAAACAATAAGCGGGATACCAAAACTTGCCGCAATCTTAGGTGGTATGGCAAACATAGCCATATGCATTGGAATAGCAGTTGAACCGTATTTACTGAACGCTTTCAACATGAACTTCCTTTCCACTTTAGGACTGATAGTATAATCAATGTGATCTACACCCAATGATACCAGATTGTCAAGATTTGCCTGACCAATTGACGTTCTGCCAGGCGTTTTCCAGGTAACAGCAAGAATATTTAATCCGTGTTCAAGACATTTAACTACCTGCCATGTACTATCTTTTCCGCCACTAACCGGGATAATACAATCATATCCTTTACTTTTATTTTTAGCATTTTTTACAACTTCCTGAAATTGCCTTTCCCTGTCATCAAAATTTATGTTGTCTTTGTTTTCTGTAAAATTGTTACAGGCATTACAAGAACCGTTGCTCTCGATGATGATACCGGGTCTGGTATCTGGTAAAATACAGGATTTACAATATTGCATATCAGATGTTATATTGTTATTGGTTTTGTTCTAAAAAGATCTTTGCATTCATAAAGCTAAAGATGAATTTACTGTACTCATTTGGTGCCGGGTTCATTTTAAATATACGGCAGACAGCAGCATGATCTATTATGTTAAATATTTCAGATGATGGGTCGAGGAAATAGTCAATTATTTCCGGGCTTTGTAAATCGAATAAAGAATTGATAGATGCATTAAACCCTTTTTTCTTTCTGTCCAGTCTTACCTGTTCATTTAAGATCCCTTTCATGGATTCTCTCAGTACGTATTTTCCATACCCATGTTTAATAAGATGCTCAGAGGGTATAGATGCAGCAAATTTGAGCAGTGAAGTATCTAAGAATGGGCTCCTGTTTTCAATGGAATACAGCATTGAGTTGAGATCGTCTTCATGAAGTATTACCGGTGTGGCTTCATGAAACAGTTCATTCATCATCCGGTTACGTAAAAGAGAATCTGTAAAATTCATTTCAGCAAATGGCTCTATCTGGCTATTTACCAGATAACCGGTAAACTCCACAGCATTATCAAAAACATGTTCTCTGAAATTCGGGGTTTCATCGTAGAGATGGGGATTTTTCAATATGGGATTCCGAACAAATTTCCCTGTGTGTTCATACCAGTCATTAAGATAAGATTGATAATCCGGGTGATCTTTCATTTCATGAAGATGCAGCAGAAAATGGTCGTAATATCCGGTAAACAATTCATCGGCAGAAGTTCCTGAAAAAGCCACTTTAAATCCGGATTTTTTAATTTGTTCAGATAGCATTGAATGAACAAAGAAAGTGGTTGTAGCCACGGGCGAATCGTGATACGCAATAAGTTCTTTTAATCTCTCCAGATTATTTTCATAATTCAGATTGATCAATGTATGATGGCACCCTGTATCTTTTACAGTTGCCATAATATTATCCAGTTCATTATATCTTACGTCAGAATCTATAATGGAAAAACTTTCCACGTTATAATTAAACTCTTTTGCTGCGATTGATACAAGTGATGCAGAATCGACTCCACCACTTAAACAAAATGCCAGTGGAACATCTGCCCTCAATCTGATCTTCATGCTATTTATCAGATGAAATCTTGTTCCTTCTATTGCCTCAGAAAGTGTCATAGATCTATCTATAAGCACTTCTGGTTTCCAATATTTTTTTATAACCGGATCTTTGCCCGGGGTGAACGTATAATTCTCTCCTGAACCTAATTCAGATATACCAATAAAGAACGTTTCCTTGCCTTTATATAAAGATTTGTAGCCCTGAGCCAGATATCGCTGTATTTGTCGATAGTTAGGTTTAAAATGGATCCCTGAAAGCGAGCGAAGGAACTTAATTTCGGACCCGAAGTAAATTCCGTCATCTGTTTTAAAATAGTACAAAGGTTTTTCTCCAAACCTGTCTCTCGACAGGAATAATTTGCCTGTATTTGTATTATAAATGGCAAAAGCCCACATTCCTTCAAAATACTGAACACACTTTTCTCCAAATAGTATGTAGTACTGAAGTAATACTTCAGTATCAGAGCTTGTTTCAAAGCTAACTCCTCTGCTGATCAGTCTTTCTTTCAGCTCCACATAATTATAAATCTCTCCATTAAAAATAATAACATGCTCACCAATAGTGTATGGTTGATCTGAACGGCTAGTTAGATCAATGATACTAAGTCTACTGTGTAATAAATATGTATGGATATCACCAATAAAAAATGATCGGTATTCCTGATGATCCGGTCCGCGTTTGTTCATCTTAACAAGTGTATCGTTAAGGATTTCTTCATTAAGAATGTTTTTACCTATATATCCGGCAATTCCACACATAGTTACCTTATATTTTATTATTCTGAAACAATATCATTCATTGTAATCATGTTCCCTGCAGCAATAGGTTTATTTGTTTTTTGCCCAAATAACAGGTTTTCAGATCCAGGAGCTAAACCATTACCTGGCCTAACCCAGGTAAGATGGTCTTTTGTTATAACTGTATTTGTAGACAGATCTGTTACAGCTACAATTGATCTTCTTGCAGCTTCATGCATTCCTTTTTCACACTGATCATTAACACGTTCAGCAGAGCCCATCATCAGCTCTATTT
>JACVCQ010000355.1 GCA_016741945.1 Chitinophagaceae bacterium | reverse complement strand
CAGTACGGGTAAACGATCACTGGCTGATGAGTATGTGTCGGTATATAAATTGAACCAAAAATGGGAGAAGAATAGCAAAGTGGGTAAGACGATTTCTTTTGCACCCAATGCAACATTAAGAGACCGATTGAAAGATAGTTTACTGCAACAGGTGATCATTAAAAAAATATTGGAGAAAGAACTGGTGATTGCTAAGCCGGATAAGAAACTTGGATTTTTTGAATTGGCTGTATCTACCCGCAGTGAAATGTTGAGTCTGGTTTTTTGTGAGCGGCTATTAAAAGTGGCCACCGATTTTTATATCGAAGCCAAAACCAGAAGACTCACCGCCAATGTACAAAGGCTGCAACGTAAAGCAGATAGTTTGTTGTTTGCACTCAACCGAAAAACCTATTCTGCTGCCGATGCCAGTCGCCAACTTCTAGATGTGAATCCTGTTTATGCGGTGCCGGAGGTTTCTGCAGAAATTACTTCCAGGGATAAAGTGATGCAAGCCACGATCTATGCAGAAATTGTAAAGAATTTAGAAATCAGTAAAACTTCTCTTATTCAAGAAACCCCTACTGTGCAAATCGTTGATGCGCCGGTACTACCTCTGAAAGATGATAAAACAGACTGGTGGTTAGGCATGCTGGCAGGGGCCGCTTTATTGGTATTGATTGTGGGGGTGGGGATTGTTGCGTTTAGGAAGTAGTTTCGCATGAGGAGAGATAGGTACTAGGTACTAGGTGCTAGGTACAAGGTCTCATGGGTCTCGCCGAAGGCGAGACTAGCACCTAGCACCTAACCCCTTCCACCACTGCTTCATCACAATCGGAATAAAAGCAGGGGCTTCGACTAGGTATCTTTTGAATAATCTCCTGGGTTCTTTGTAGAGGCGATAGAACCATTCCAATCCATTTTTCTGCATCCATACGGGAGCACGGTCAATGAGACCGGCGGCTACTTCGAAGGCTCCTCCTACGCCGATGGCGATATGTACATCGAGGCGATGTAAATGTTCCTGTATCCAATAATCTTGTTTGGGTGCGGTGAGACTTACCCATAAGATATCGGGTTTTACTGCATTGATCATAGCGATCATTTTCTCATTTTCTTCTTCACTAAATGTTGCTGCAAAAGGCGGAGAATACACCCCTTTGATTTGAATGCCTGGATAACGATCTTCTGATTGTTGTTGTAAAAGAGCAGCGACGCCTTCTTTAGCTCCCAGAAAAAATTGTGTATGTCCTTTTTGGTGACAACGTTGGATGTATTGCGGAAGCAGGTCGAGTCCGGTTACACGTGTAAGGGTTCCTTGCTTTAATAGTTTTGCAGCCCATATTAAAGGAACGCCAACGCAGAGTGTTAAATCAGCACTATTATACAATTGCTGCAGTGGAGCATTTTTATTTGCCCATACCACACAGTTCACAGGTGTTACACATACCCTTTTCTTCTCTCCTTGTTGTATCCACTGATCAAACAGGTCCATGGTTTCAGACAGTGTTACCTGGCTGATGCCGGTTCCTCCGATATTGATCTTGGGTGCAACGGATTGGTTCATGTTTATTTTTTGGGTTAGGTATTTTAACGTGTTATGCTATTTTAAATCACTCTAATTGTCAAAACTCTATATTACTCCTGGGCCGAATGGCCCCGTCCCTGTTCCTCCGCCTCAGGCGGACATTGGCCTCTGATCAGATCTGCTGCGCATGATCTGATCTGTCTTCGCTGCGCTTGACACCGACCCCAATGAGGCCCGTCCACAGGGACTGATTAAAAATCATTTATTTTAACATCCTTATGTTTTGTAGTTTTTTAATAGGTCTATTTATTTTTTGATTGTATCAGTAGTACAATAGGTTTGGTGTTTTAGGCTTTAAATATCGGCACTAAAGGCTTTCCTCCGGTTACTTTTTTTCTTAAAAAATATCCCTTCATCGCAGATAATAACCTCCGGTTATTATCTGCGATGAAGAATTTGTTTGCTATTAGATGATAGTGGCTTTGTAGGAGGCTGGTTTCCGTTTACTTTCTTTGTCTTGATACAAAGAAAGTAACAAAGAAAAATCAAGGACAACCCGACCGCTCCGCGCGTTTGTCCACCAGCGCGCTGTTCTTTTGAAGATTGAACTAATGTGTGAGATTGCCGAGTGTTTATTTTTAGGAATAAACAAGTGTTTTTTTCCTGAGGTAGAAAATCAAAACAATATTAATAAATGTTCGTGTTTATTCTAGCTGACCCTATTTTTTTTCTTGTGTTGCCCAGAAAACAGTTAGCCAGTTGACGGTTTCTTGTATGCCTTGTTGTAGGGTATAGGGTGGGGTTCCTAATACCTCGAATGTTTTCTGCATGGGGGCAGGGTTATCAGTCGTCATGCTTCGATAGCGTGATAAAGTGATTGGGAATTTGATGCCTAGTTTTCGAAGTAGTGAACCCATGATTGCTAAACTATAAATGAGGAATGTGGGTACTACGCGTACAGGTTTATGGAGTAATGCCAAAGAAAAACCATTTGCCCAATCATACATGGGTATGGGTTGATCTCCTACGTAGAATACTTGATGTTGTATGGCGGGGTCATGTCTTCTTTCTATGATCTGTAAGATCTGCCAGCATACGTTACCTGCATAGCCATAAGAGCGGATCACTTTTTTCCGGCCGGGATGTAAGTATTTTCCATCACGCAATACTTTCCAGAATTCATAGGGATATCTCAAGTGATAAGGTCCCCAGATATTGGTTGGACGAATGATACACCAGTTAAAATGGAATCTATTTTCTCTGAGTAACTGTTCTGAAATGACTTTGGAAGTACCATAGATGGTATGCGGTGCGTAGTCTGTGTCGGATGTCGGGAATCCGGGTGCCTGGTTTACAAACTGGGTGGAAGTATGAACAACAAAATCGACTCTGTTTTTTTCACAGGCTTCAAAAATGATTTCGGCGCCGCGGGTATTGGCTTTATAGTCTTCTAGAACATATTCAGGATCGGTACTGGTGAATGCTGCTAAATGGATGACGATATCTGGTTTGTTACTGTTAAATAAGGTATGAATACTTGTTTCATCCAAGAGATCTACTTGCTCCCAAATTTCATGCGGTTGTAACGTTATTTTAGGAGCAGCTGTATCCACCAGTAGTACACGATACGAAGAAGTGATAGTTGATCGAAGGGATAGTATCAGATTGGTACCAATAAAACCATTGGCTCCTGTGATAAGGAATTGAATCATGCATTTGTTTTGAAG
>JACVCQ010000004.1 GCA_016741945.1 Chitinophagaceae bacterium | reverse complement strand
GTCTTAATGCTGCATGCAATAAATGCGTGGCACTGTGATGGATAGCAGTAGACTGTCTTCTGGTCAGATCAACTTTTGCAACTACAGCACCATCAATAGCAGCGGGCAATTGCTCACAGAAATGAATGATCAGGTTATTCTCTTTCTTGGTATCTATGACCGTGATCAATTCACCACCAAAATCAAGTATGCCTTGATCACCGGTTTGTCCACCGCTTTCTGCATAGAAAGGAGTGTTCTCCAATATAAGTTGATAAGCCTCTTTTCCCTTGGCTTTTACTTTTCTATATCGTGTAACAACAGTGTTACTTTCTAATGTGGTATACCCTATAAAACTATTGCTAGTCGTTTCTTTGAGTGTGATCCAATCTTCTGTATCCACAGCGGTAGCAGCGCGACTTCTGTCTTTCTGTTGTTGCATTTCTGCTTCAAATCCTTTTTCATCCACCGTCAGATGATTTTCTGTGGCAATCAATCTCGTAAGATCCAAAGGGAAACCATACGTATCAAACAATTCGAAAGCAGCTTTACCTTGAATTGTTTTATTACTAGCTGAATGAATGATATCATCAATTCTCTTCAATCCTTTATCTAGTGTGCGCAGAAATGCGTCTTCTTCTTCCTTCACTACTTTACTCACAAAATCCAATTGCAGCTGTAATTCAGGGAACACAGTTTCAAACTGTTGAGCGATTACAGGCACCAATTGGTGTAATAGGGGTTGCTTATAATCCAAATAAGAATAATAGTAACGAACAGCTCTTCTTAAAATTCTTCTAATCACATAACCTGCTCCGGTATTTGAGGGAAGTTGTCCGTCAGCAATTGTAAAAGAAATAGCACGGATATGATCTGCCAATACACGAAAAGCTACCGCATCTTTACTATCACTATAATTATATTTTTTCCCTGTAATGTGCTCTACTGCTGTAATAGTTCCTGTGAAAACATCTGTATCATAATTACTCTGTTTCCCCTGGATTACGCGTACTAGTCTTTCAAAACCCATTCCGGTATCAACGTGTTTGGCAGGTAATGATTCCAGACTGCCATCTTTTAAACGATTGAATTGGATGAATACATTGTTCCAGATTTCAATTACTTGTGGATGATCATTGTTCACCAGTGTTTTACCATCCACTGCTTTTCTTTCTGCTGCTGTTCTGCAATCCACATGAATTTCAGTACAAGGTCCACATGGACCTGTATCACCCATCTCCCAAAAATTATCTTTTTTATTACCGAGTAAAATTCGGTCTTCAGGAATCACTTTTTTCCACTCTTGAAAAGCTTCTTCATCACGAGGAATCCCTTCCTTTTCATCACCTTCAAATATGGTAACATACAAACGGTCTTTTTCTAATTTGTAGACCTCCGTCAATAATTCCCAACTCCAGGCAATGGCTTCTGCTTTGAAATACCCGCCTGCCGGACGTGTAGGATCACCAAAACTCCAGTTGCCGAGCATTTCGAACATGGTATGGTGATAGGTGTCTACACCTACTTCTTCTAGATCATTGTGTTTACCGCTTACGCGTAAACATTTTTGGGTATCTGCAATTCTTGGAGAAGCTGCTTGTTTATTACCCAGAAAATAATCTTTGAATTGGTTCATCCCTGCATTCGTAAATAGGAGGGTAGGGTCATTCTTTACCACTATCGGTGCTGAAGGAACGATCTGGTGTTGCTTGGAGGCAAAAAAATCCAGGAACTTCTTTCTGATCTCGGCGCTGGTCATCATCTGGGTATATATTTTAAAAACTGTATTTTAGTTGCTCAGAAGCTATCTTTGAGCGCTTTTAAAGGGCATCAAAGGTAAGGAATTGACCTTTCTTGGAAAGCGGTAAGATTTCAAGGTTTACCTTCGGCCAGAGCAAATAATACCCAAAAAACGAGTTTTATGTCGCTCATAGCGGCGCCCCCCAGGATATGAAGAAGATCAAATATTATTACAATACCCATACACTCCGGTATGAGAAACTGGAAACCCCGCTTAGGGTTCGGTTATTGCAATTATTTGGTTTTATTGCTGCTTCTATTGTAACGGGTATGATTATTTTCGCCATTGCTTTTCGTTATATCGATTCTCCTAAAGAAAAACTCTTGCGCCAGCAAAATGAAGACCTAAAGCAGAATTATGGTGTTTTGGAAGAAAGGCTGAAGCAATTAACTCTTCAAATGGATGAATTGGCTAATCGGGATAATGAAGTATATCGCTCTATTTTTGAATCTAAGCCTATTACGGATAGTGCCCGTATTCGTGAAATGGAGAAAAGAAAAGAAATCCAGTTGTTACAGGCCATGGGATCAACGGAACTGATCAAAAATATGACGACACAACTAAATAACCTGTCGCTTAGAATGGCATATCAGCAAAAATCATTTGATGAGATCACGCAAATGGTAAAAAACAAAGAAAAATTCCTGGCATCTATTCCTGCCATTCAACCTATTAGTAATAAAAATCTTACCCGTATTGCATCGGGGTATGGATATCGTATTGATCCCATTTATAAAGACAGAAGAGCGCATTTGGGAATGGATTTTACCGCACCACATGGTACGCCTATTTATGCTACAGCAGATGGGGTAGTAACTGATGCAGGATTCAATACCGGTGGATTTGGCAATAGAGTGGTGATTAATCATGGAAATAGTTATGAAACTTTGTATGGGCATATGTACCGTGTCAAAGCAAGGGTTGGGCAACGTGTAAAAAGGGGGGAAGTAATAGGTTATGTTGGGAATACGGGAAAGAGCTCCGGTCCACACTGTCATTATGAAGTACATCGTTACGGAAATCCTGTAAATCCTATTTACTATTTCTATAATGATCTTACACCTGCACAATTCGATAGGTTGTTGAAAATTGCTGCTGCCAGCAACCAAAGCATGGATTAATAGGATGCTTTCACAAAATAATTTTGGTTACGTAGAACAATCGGGTACTGCAGTTGTAGTTAATTTACAAAAAACATATTTTGGAACCTGCCGTAAGAAAATATTTACTGAGAATCGTAAATACCCTTTCACTGGGTCTTTTATGGCTGGCGCTCAATTCTACTTTTGGAATCATGTATGATTACGCGTTTATACATGAGAAAATTAAGCTGGGGAATGTTCTTTTTTACTGTTTTTTTATTGCTAGTCTTACTGCTTATTTATGGTATATTATTCGTCTGTGGAGCAAGCCATTGAATTTTGAGGAGTAACTTTTATTGAATTCATCCGTTGCAAAAAATAGCGATGTAGTGAATTACATCGCTATTTTCTTATTTTCATCATTGAAACCGAACGGTATGCCCTTAAAACGAATCTCCAAACAGATCATGATCATCGGTACCTTGGTGATCTGGACAATCAAATTTTTGGTCCGCCCCTTTGTACATATAGATCCCGCTTTCAAACCGCTGATCGGACTAGCCCCTAATTTGATTGGCTCTTTTCTATTGCCATTTGGGGCATGTTGGTTCTTTCAACGCTTTTTCAGACTGGAAAATGATCGAGACCTGAACATTACCTGCTGTTTTGGTTTATTACTGGTAGTCATTAATGAATACCTACAACTCATCCCTGTTTTCGGAAGAACGTTTGACTATCTGGATATTTTATCATCAGTCATCGGCGTTTTCTTCGGACATCTTTTATTTCGCAGGCTGATGGTGTATTATGCAGTGATACCTCAAAAAACTTCTGCTTAATTTTTCTGATCTTTTGTGTCCAGAATCACCGGTGTATTTCCTTTACCCATCACAATCACTTTTGAGTTAGGGGAGGTTACCAATCCTTTCAACACTTGAATTTGTTCATACTGCAATTGTTTATCGGTTAATCCACTACTCATGATGCGCTGATAATCGGCAATACCCTGGGCTTCTACACGCTTTCTTTCTGCTTCTTGTTTTTCCTTTTGTAACACAAACTCCATTTTCTGAGCTTCTTGTTCTGCTTTGATTTTTTCTTCGATAGAAGTTTTTACATTATTAGGAAGTGTAATATTTCTTACCAGCAATTGCTCAAGTACAAGCCCTCTTTTTTTGAAATCATCTTCAATACTTTTGAATATTCTATTTTGGAATTGGTCTCTTTTATTGGAGTACAATTCAATAGCAGTAAAGTATACAGCATTGTCGCGTATTTTGGTTCTTGTTAGCGGTCTTACAATTTTGTCTTTATAATCCAAACCTGTTTCTTTCACAATTCTTGGCGCTTCCTGTCCTATCACACGATACAATACGGTGAGATCTATAATTACTTCCAATCCATCTGCAGTTAATACACGAATCGCATCGTCTCCGGCTTGTTCACCTTCATCATGAACACCACTCATGGTATAGTTCTGTGTTTTGATATCCACGGTTTTTACATCTACCAATGGGTTTACCATGTTCAAGCCACTGGTGAGTACATCATCAGATACTTTACCGAACAGGCTTTTCACGCCAATCTGACCTGCATCTATTTGTTTGATACAAGAAGTGAGAAAGCCGACGATGATGATGATCAATGCCAATATACGAATGCCTGTTGCGAGCTTACGTAACTCTTCTCTTTCCTGATTTTTGAGAACAATACCTATAATCAGAATAATCACACCTAAAATAATCGCTACCATTTTTTTGATTTTTATTGTTAGTAGAAAATCTGCATGAAATATTACACTTAACTACTGTGATCCGCTACAATCACCCATTGTCCCTTAATCTTTTTGAATAATAATGTATAATGTCCGCTCAAGTCCCCAATTGTTCTCTTTAGCATCCATTTCCCCAGTACAAAGTAGTGAGCATTTCCCAAAGGTTTTACTTGTAAGATTTGAAATTCTAACTGTCCCATGGCAGTAGCATCCGGATAATTCTTTTTATAATTGTTCAACGTAGTCTGATAACCATAGGTAACACCATTTTTACCAATGAACATGAGACTATCGTTTTCCCAATACCCTTTCATGAATGCGGGAATATCGCCACGATTCCAGTCTTTGGTTTGGCGATCAAGCATATTACGGATGTTTTGCTCGTCTTTGTTTTGTGCAAATGAAAACGTAAGCTGAAAAAATAAACAACAAAAAAGAAGCTTTCTCATGCGGATAATTTTCAGAAAGCTACTGAAAATTAATGGTCTCTGAAAGCCCTTACCATTTCTCTTTTTCCGGGTGGGCCTTGTAGTTTGGTGACCCTGAAACCTGCTGCTTCCATGGCTCTTCTTACTACTCCTTTACTGCAATAGGTGACCAGTATGCCTTCCGGTTTTAGCAAATGATATAATTTTTCAAAAACTTCAACTGTCCATAATTCCGGTTGAGCAGTAGGTGCAAATGCATCGTAATAAATAAGATTAAATTTCTCTTCTGTAACAAAGGCATCCAGTTTACAGAGATGTTTGTATAATTCCAACTTTTGGTGAACAGTGGTGGCAATATTCCAATTAGCGGTATGCAGTAGCGAGAAGATTGATTCTTGTTGTAAGAGGTTTCCATAATTGAGCGAGGAAACTTCATTAGTTGTTAAAGGAAAAGCTTCAATACTGTGATAGTTTATTCGCAGATCCAACTGATCTGAAAAAATAGCCGTGAGTAATGTATTGAGACCGGTACCAAAGCCCATCTCCAGAATATGATATTCATTCAACTGTTTAGCCTCATGTAAGTAACGGATACCCGCATCTATGAAAACATGTTGACTTTCTTGAATAGCTCCATGTTTACTATGATAAGTAACATTGAGTTCATCGATTTGAATGGTATGAGAACCATCTGCAGTAAATTGAAGATGCCTTTTCATAATTCTTTGCAAGGTAAGTTTTCAGGTTGAAACTGATTCTCTAACTTGCTGATATGGAATATATCAAACATCTCAAAAAAGATCCCAAACTGGCTACGATTTTAACTGGAGACACCCATACACTCAAACTCCATAAAAATATCCCACTACGATTGATGGCGAGTATCATGAGTCAACAGTTGAGTACTAAAGTAGCTAAAGTGATTTTTCACCGTTTTCTGGCACTCTACAATGATAAAGAACCCAAGCCACAGCAGGTATTGGATACACCCTTTGAAAAATTACGTGCTATTGGATTGAGTAATGCTAAAGTGAGTTATGTACAGAATGTAGCACGATTTTGTATTGAACACAAGATCACAGATAAAAAGCTATTGCAGATGGATAATGAATCTGTCATTGAACTACTCACCAATATCAAAGGAGTAGGTAAATGGACTGTTGAGATGCTTTTGATGTTCACATTGGGTAGGGAAGATGTATTTGCAGTAGATGATCTGGGTATTCAACAAGCCATGTGTAAACTGTATAAAATCAATGCAACCGACAAAAAGAAAATGAAAGCAAGAATGCTCAAGATATCAGCTGCTTGGACCCCTTACAGAACTTATGCTTGCTTACATCTCTGGAACTGGAAAGACGGGAGAGAAGAATGATGAATGTCGAATATCCGATTTCGAATTTGGACATTGGATATTCGATATTCATCATTCTGCTAGGCTGAGTTTCTACCGGCATTGATGATGCCGAACATGCTTCGGGTAATCAGTTTTTCATAAACTTCTTTCTCAGGTCCATCACCCGTATGGTTTCTAATTTGATAAAGTGCATATTGTTGTATGGTAAGCAGTGGTAATACAATTTTATCTCGCATTTGAATGGATGCTCGTCCGGGTTGATCATCATCCATGAGTTGAGCAGCTTCCGCTAATTCCAGTACCAGATTGCAGGTGAGATCAAATTCGTCTTTCACCAATTGCCATACTACACCAAACTCGGGATCTTCTTTGATATATTCTGTTAATGGGAAAAATGATTTGAGCATACTCATCATACTGTTATCAATCAGCGTACGGAAGAATAAAACATTTCTAAACATAGCTTTTACGTCATCCCACAAACCTTTTTCTTTCATCGTCTTTAATGCAGTGCCAACGCCAAAAAAACCCGGTACATTTTGTTTCAGCTGACTCCAACTTCCTACAAAAGGAATCGCACGTAAATCTTCAAAACGTAAAGCTCCGCTACTACCTCTTTTAGCAGGTCTACTAGCGATATTACTTTTACTGTAATAGTTCAATGGACTGAATTTTTGCAGGTATGATAGGAATAAAGGATGTGTTTTGAATTGTTGATAGGTGGTATGACTAATGCTACCCAATTCTTCCATTAAGTAACGATCATGTTGTGACAACTGTATTCTCGAGTCGGCGAACAACTCATTACTGATACCGGCACTCATCAATTGTTCCAGATTGTATTGAGAAGATTGAATGGTACCGAAATTTGATGTAATCGTTTGTCCTTGTATGGTCAGTTGTATTTCTTCATTCTCAATATTAGAACCCATAGAGGCATAAAACTTATGTGTTTTTCCACCACCTCTTGATGGAGGTCCACCACGACCATCGAAAAATTTTGCTTTGATATTGTACTTTCTAGAAATTGCGGTCAGGTTTTCTTTCGCCGTATAAATACTCCAGTTGGCTTGAAGGTATCCACCATCTTTTGTACCATCACTAAAACCAAGCATGATGGTTTGTTGCATTTTCCTTCTCTTCAAATGGTTGGCATAGATGGGTAACTGGTACAGTTGATTCATAGTTTGTTCTGCTTGAGCGAGATCATCAATGGTTTCAAAAAGCGGAACAATATCTACTGATAAAGAAGCTTCCTTCCAACCACATAGTTTGAATAATGCGTACACTTCCATAACATTCAAACTGCTCTGACAGTTGCTGATTACATAACGATTACAACCGGCTTCTCCATTGCGTTGTTGAATGATTTGAACTGCATAAATACTTTCGAGTGTATCTCTTGTAATGGATTCAAAAATGGCAGGGTCAAGTTGATCTTCCAGTGAACTGAGAACTTTTATTTTTTCTATGGAAGAAAGATCTGAATAGTGGTCTGGTAGTAATCCTTTACCACGGGTTTTGATCAAGGTTTCATGAATATTCTGAATGACTTGTGTATGAATGCGACTGTCTTGCCGGATATCGATTGTGGCAAAATGTGTTCCGAAGATCTTTACTTTATGGATCAGGCTGTTGAGTCTTTGTAAAAACAACGAATGATGCTTTTCTTTCACCAACTGTTGAATGGTCATCAGTTTGCTGAGTAGTGATGAAGCTTGAACTGGTTCTGATTCTGTTGGACGAAAAACATTCTCATACAATATAGCTTCCAGTTCCTGCAGTAATACATCTATATTAGAGAAAGTGAGTCTTCTCTTGAGTTTGCGGATATCTCTGTAATAACAAACAGTAATAGAGCTTCTTAATGCTTCTGCCACTTTCCTTGTGGTTGCTGCATTTACAAATGGATTACCATCTCTATCACCGCCCGGCCAGAAGCCGAGTTCAATAAAAGGATTATCGCCGTCATAAGCGTGATCAAAAATATCGCGTTCAATAACATTGTAAATATTACCGATAGAATAGTACAAAATATTCTCTAAGTACCACATCAGGTTTAAGGCTTCATCATAAGGAGTGGGCTGCTTTTTATTAAAAAATGGAGTGATACCTAATTGCTGAATATATTCATTGATGGTATGAAAGTCATTTTTAGCAATGGCTTCGCTCATATCATGAATAATACCCAAAATACTACCCGGATAAAATTGTGTGGGGTGAGCTGTCAAAACCACTCTTACTCTAAATTTTTTTAATTTATTTTTTAAAGCTTGTGTTTTGCCTACAAATACTGCTTCATTATATAAGGCTTTTAAACTGCCGGGTCCATCGATATTATTAACAGTAGTGAATGCGGCATCTTCTATGGCGTCAAACAATACCACTTGCCGTTCGATGTATTGAACAAACTTAAATAGGCGATCTACTTTTTCTTTTTCATCACGAACCTGCGTATGCTGCAAAAAAAAGTCATTGATGATCTGAACGGGATTTTTGCCAGACTTGTAATCATCCTCACAGGTTTGAGAAAGGATGGGTAATAAGGCTCCTACATTAGCAATGCCCGAAAAAGGTAAGGCCGCAAAAAGGCTGTTGTAGATGGTATATTTATCTGTTACGTTACGACGGAATTGTTGGATATATTGACGTGATGACATACCCTAATATACATTTTTATCCTAAAAACTAACAGATATAGCTTGTTAAACTAATGATTTATAGTAGTTTATAAAACAAGTGTTAGTTATCGACGGATTAAACTTTGCTGTAAAATGAGGGTCTAATATGTAGGAGCATTTATATTAGCGCAAAATAGCCCTGCATGCAATCAGATGATTTGGTATTACTGCAACAGTTTCGGGAACCAGCTACAAAAGAGCAGGCATTCACCGGTATCTTAAAAAAATACCAGGAGAAACTGTATTGGCATATTCGCCGGATGGTAGTAGATCATGAAGATGCCAATGATGTATTACAGAATATGTTTATAAAAGTATGGAAGGGATTGGAAAACTTCCGGGAAGATAGTCGCTTGTATACTTGGCTGTATCGCATTGCTACCAATGAAAGTTTAAGTTTTATTGAGCAGCAAAAAAGAAAAGCATCTGTAAGCATGGATGAGGTAGGGGAAGTATTGAGTAATAAAGTAAAGGCGGATAGCAATTTTGATGCTAATAAGCTTGAATGGAAATTACAATTAGCTATTCAACAATTGCCGGAAAAGCAAAGGGTGGTATTCAATCTTCGTTATTATGATGAAATGCCATATGAAGAAATGAGTAAAATTTTGGATACAAGTGAAGGTGCTTTAAAAGCAAGCTATCACCATGCTGCAAAAAAAATTGAGGCATTTATACTGGAACATTAAACCTGCGAACACCATAGTTATCTAATGAATATGCAGCATAAGGAAGAAATAAGGATAGAATTGACAAGCATAGTAAGTTCTGCTATTGCTTGGCCGATAGCCGTACCTTACAAGGTACCTGTTGGTTATTTTGATGCCTTGTCTGAAATGATCTTGGAGCGAATCGGTACCAGATTACCTCATAAAGTTCATGTATTCGAGGTACCCATGAATTATTTTGAACAGCTTCCTGATGCAATTTTGCAAGCAGTAAGACATGCTGACGTGAATGATGAATTACAGCAAATAGCACCATTCTTGCAGTCGATACCTAAAACCAATCCTTATCAAAGAAAGATTACTCCTGTATTAGATATTGAAGCGATCATGGATAGAAAAGCCGAAAGTGATTCAGGGAAAGTTATTGCGATGCCTGCTACAAGAAAGAATCTATGGATGCGTTATGTAGCAGCGGCTGTAATGATAGGGGTGTTGGTAACAGTTGCTTTTATTTACAACGGCAATCAATCTATGCAACTAGTTAATACAGATCAGTATGCAAAAATGGATGTCTCCAATGAAATATCTAAACTGAGTGAAGATGAATTGACCAATTATCTCAGCAGCGCTGAAAAATTAATGATTGCTGTTGCAGATCGGGAGACTTTACTCATAGATGAATTACCTGATGTAAACGATCATTTAGATTATATGTCTGATGATGAATTGGATCAATACTTACAAGAATCTACTGAATCTGCGTCAACGGAAACAGTAGGTACAAATAGTTGATTATGAAAACAAGAATACTCTTTTCAATTTCTTTTGTATGCTTCCTCTTAGCTTTTTCTGATGTTCAGGCACAGCCCCCAGGAGAGAGAATGCGTGGTCCTCGTGAGAATATTGAAGTGCTGAAAGTAGCCTACTTCACTAAGCATCTTTCTTTGACTACTGAAGAGGCCGAAAAATTTTGGCCATTGTATAATAGTCACAGTGCAGAAGTGCGTAAAGCAAGACAAGATAATAAGGAAGATATCCTCGCTTTTGAAGAAGCAGTATTGAATATTCGCAAGCGTTATCGCATCGAGCTCAAGAAAATATTGGTATCAGATGAAAGAGTGAACAAAGCATTACTTGCAGAGCGGGAATTTATGAACGTGGTTCGAAAAGAATTACAGGATCGTATGGAATTACGTCGTAAAGTCAGAGAAAAGAAAGATGACGGACAATAATTGATTACTTCAATGGTCCCCAAACCGGTGACTGAATATCATGATAGAAGAGGAAGGTCCATCCTTTGCGCTGACCTTCTTCCCACCATTGTTTTCTGAGTTCCATGCATTTTTTACCGTCATAATCATATTTTGCTACGAACCTACTTTTCATTTGCTGTAGTTGAGGAGCATCGTCACCACCAAAGAAAATGGTTTGTCCATTTTCTTCAATCCAGAATACTTGATGATACTTACTATGTGCACCCGTAAGTTGATAACGAATATACCCATCAATTATTCCTTCATCTTCTGTTAACCATTCTACACGACTAAACTCTTCCAATAATCTAAAATCTTCTGGTATATAAGATGCAGAACCGATGCCTAATGCAAATTCAATTTCTCTCTGTTGTATATAATATGTAGCATAAGGAAAAGCGATGAATCGATCTTGACCGCTGTTGCCATCAATGGTTACTCCACCTGCATGATCTTTGTGTAAATGGCTCATCAATACTTTTGTAACCTGTGAAGGATTGATGCCTGCACGTTGCAGGTTATTGTACAGTTGTGGGGTGCCGTCTGCTTCATGGTAACCAAGGCCACTATCCAACAGTATCACATCTTTTTTAGTAATCACTACAAAAGGTTGTATCTCTACCAGTAAACTGCCAATAGGTCTGTTGTTCAGTTCTTCTTTCTCTATATCAAATGGAATAAAAACCTTTGTTTTATCAATGGTAAAACTTCCCTCTGAAAGCGGAATAATCTTCATACACACTATTTAACGTAAAACCATTTGTCTGTCTGCATCCAAACGCAGCAAGATAAAAATCAAGACTGTAAAAGTAAGCAAAGAAGATCCCCCATAACTAACCAGCGGTAGAGGAATTCCTACAATGGGAAATAACCCTATTGTCATACTAACATTTACTGCAATATGAAATAAAAGAATGCTGGCTACACTGTAAGCATAAACACGACTAAAAGTACTTCGTTGTCTTTCGGCTATCCTAACAATTCGAATCAATAAGAAGAGGTAAATGATCAAAAAAATCAAACAGCCTACAAATCCGAATGCTTCGCCCAAAGATGTAAAAATGAAATCTGTAGATTGTGCTGGAACATATTTACCCCTTGTTTGGGTACCTTTCAAAAATCCTCGCCCAAAAAAACCACCGGAGCCAATGGCAATTTTACTTTGTCGTACATTGTAATCATCCGGTTTGCGAACGGTTTTGTTAGAACTCGATTTATCTTGCGCATGCTTATTGTCATCGCAATTATATTCTTTACCTACCATGCTATAGATACGTGTACTCTGATAACATTCCAGCACATTGTTAAAAATATATGGAACCACAAATCTTTGAACACCCACGCAAACCAACCATATGGTAATGATCATCGTTAGTAACCCTTTTTTCTTTTTGATTTGCTTACGTAGAACAAAAATGACTACAGCAGCAATAATAGTTAGGATAATTGCTAAAACGTTGGGTTCTAGAATAAGTGTAGCAACAACCAAAGCACCAAAAGAAGAACCGATAATCAAAATTTGTGCTGGCAAGCCTTCGCGATACATGGCAATAACAAAGCTTGTATATACCAATGCAAGTCCTAATTCATGTTGTAAAATCGACAATACGGCCGGAGCCAAGGCGATAGCTCCTGCTACCAATTGTGAGCGAATTTTTGAAAAATCAATTTCTTGTCTGGATAAGTATTTTGCCAATGCCAATGATACAAATATCTTACACAGTTCAGCAGGTTGAAGGTTAAATCCGCCTGCCAATGGTATCCAGCTCTTTGATCCATTGATATTTTTACCAATAGCAAAAGTTGCGATCATTAAAAGAATACCTAACAGATAAAACAGGTTTGCAAATGCTGTGAACAGTTTACTATCCGTCAATAAAATAAAAGTAGCAACAATAGCACAGACACCTGCAAAAATCAATTGTTTACTATAGCTGGTCTTGCCGTCCAAAAAAGAAGCTAACCAATCAGTATTAGGACGATATTCTACCATGAAGATGCAAAGAATACCAATAGCTACTAAGATAGCATATAGCCAAATCACAACGTAATCAACCCCCTGCGTAACGATATTTTGATTTCTTCTGTTCATTTTTAAGCGGCAGTTTTTCTTTTGATACTGGTTGATTTACGTAACTCTTCAGGTAGAACAGCTGCTGTTCTACCACTGTCTTTTTTAGGCGTTTTTGTAGGATTCGGTTTTGATGGTATGCTTTCTATTTCTATTTCTTCCGGAGCTTCTTCTACGCCTGAAGTATCGCGTGCCGCTTTTTTAGCAGTAGCCATTTGTTGTGCTTGCCTCAAAGAATCTCTTTTTGCCATTTGTCTTTTCATTTGAGGTGGAATCAGATCCATTTTAGCCAACTGTTCAATCTTAGCTTTTCGATCATTGCCACTGATGGAATCTTTCAAATATTTTTCGATCAACAAACTGGCAATCGGTGCAGCGGAAGTAGCACCATAACCTGCGTTTTCACACATTACAGCGATAGCGATACGTGGATTTTCTCTCGGTGCAAATGCCCCAAAGAAAGCATGGTCTTTTAGTTTTTCACCACGATATGCATTCTCTACCGTGCCTGTTTTACCACACACATTGATACCCGGTACTTTAGCATAAAACCCGGTTCCAAATTCCATAGTTCCCTGCATGCCTTCATGCACTTCTTCCCATACGTATTCAGGAATTTCTTTGGTCTTATGTTTAATTTTAAATTTCTCCAACATTCCCAACTCATCACCTCCTTCAATGGAATCAATCAGGTGAGGAGTATAGTACCAACCTTTATTAGCAATAATGGCCATTACATTCGCAAGTTGGGTAAGGGTAGTAGTGATTTCACCCTGACCAATACTATTAGATATGATATTACAGGATTGCCAGTTTTTACCAAATATGCCATGATAATATTTAGGAGTAGGCATATTACCCATTTTCTCAGATGGTAAGTCAACCCCCAATCTTCTACCCAACCCAAATGAATATGCATATTGATTGAAAGAACTCAGTGCACTATCGCGATTCGGATATTTACCATTTTCAAGGATGCGTCTATATGTAGCAGCGAAATAACTGTTACAGGATTTTGAAATCGCAGGTTTCAAAGTGAAAGTACCCGCTGCATGGCAACCCATCGGTCTGCCGCAGCCATAATAGGCGCCACCACAACTCACGGTGAAATTATCATCAATGACCCCTTCATTCATACCAATGATACCCACCATGGTTTTGAAAGTAGAGCCGGGTGAATAAAATGTACCCACCGTTCTGTTCAACAAAGGAAGTCTGGGGTCGAAGTATAACATATCGACCAAGTGTTTTTTTCGTTGATTGCCAGTGAGATAGTTTGGATTGTATGTTGGTGCGCTTACCATGCACAGAATACCGCCGGTCTTAGGATCAATGGCTACAATACTGCCTACTTTATTCTGCATCAGCTTTTCGCCTAATTCTTGTAATTCCACATCTATACTGGAGTATAAATTGTTTCCGGCAACAGCGGCTGTATCATAAGCCCCGTTCTCCCAAGAGCCTTGTAAACGGCCTTTATTATCGCGGATATATCGTTTGATACCTCTTTGTCCCATCAACACTTTCTCATAGATATTTTCTAATCCGGTACTACCAAAATAGTCACCCATTTCATATCCTTCTCCTTTATGCCGACGTAAAAATCCGGTATCTACTTCCGCCATATAACCCAATACTGCCGCCCCTACATTATAGGGATACGTGCGCACAGAACGTTCATTTAAAGAAAAGCCGGGGAAACGGTACATATTTTCATTCAGCTTCGCGAACATCTCAGGAGTGAGTAAGGCTTCAAAAACACTGGGTTTTACACTCGTATTTTTGAAGATAAGGTCTCGCATTCTCTTTTTGTACGTAGCCGTATCAATATTCAGTAACCTACACAAGGTCATCGTATCTGTACCACGAGCTTCCGATGGAATCACAACCAAGTCATAACTGATGGTATTTTCCAGAATACCTCTTTTCTTTCGATCGAAAATAATACCACGATCGGGATAGATGACTTTTCGATAAAAAGCATTGTTATCTGCCGCCAGCTTATACTGACCGGAAAACAACTGCAGGTTAATCAATTGCCCCGTGATGGCAATAAAAACACCTGCAAAAATAAACTGTATCACACGGCTGCGACTCTGGTTGAAGACAGGCATAAATCTTGGGACTAAACTTAAAAGTGAAGTGTATTACAAATTTGATGCATTGTTATGGATCAAACGAAAAAAATTTTGCAAAAGTGTGAAGAAGTCAAAGTCAGAGGTGAAAGGTGAAAAGTCAAAAGTGAAAATTTTGCCCTTTGACTTTTCACCTTTCACTTTTCACCTTTCACTTTTCACCTTTCACTTTTCACCTCTAAGCGGCATTCGTTCTATACTTACCCTTGCGTAGGAACAACAGCTCTGCAAGGAAGATCATCAGTAAACTAATAGCAGTGGTACCCAGTACTTTTCCAAGGAAATAGAGGAAGTCTCCGAATTGGAGCCATTCTATTAATACGAGATAAAAATGATGTATGAAAGTAAGTAAACCTACATAGAGGCTATAAGGTGCCCAACCCATACTCTTACTGCCAGGCTCGCTGTAGCTCTGTTCAATGGTTTCTTGGGGTAGCAGTATGCTCAAAATAAATGGGCGAATGAATGCAATCAGTACACATGGTGCAGCATGCAAACCCAAGGTGCCGGTAAAAGAATCGAGTGTGATACCGAAAATAAATGCAATGACCATTAATAATACTCGGTTCATGTTAAAAGGCAACCAGAGTATATATAGGAAGTAAACATAGGGAACAATAAATCGATGCAGGGGTGGAACCTCATGGAGGATGAACACCTGTAAAAAGATGAACAGAATAAATCGGACGATATTTTTTACAAGACTACTCATTGGTTGGTCAATGGGGTATTTTCAAGTTGTACCTGTTCAGTAAAGCGTACGTTTTCTACCAGATAAACATATTGTATGCTGAAAAAATTGGTGGCGGTTTTAATTTTTAAAGTATAAAAATTGCTGGATTGGTCTTCTACGGTCGAGGCAACCGTTCCTACCATCAGGTTAGATGGGAAATTTGCAGAATAATTACTGGTAACCACTGTATCACCCTTTACGACTTTAGCGCTTTTGGAAACATTCCGAAGGGTCAGGATGGAAGGGTTGCTTCCATCCCATTCAATACTACCCGCATTATTGTCTTTTTTGAGCATAGCACTCACACGGCTATTACGATGGAGTAAACTCATGACTTTGCTGATATTGGCACTGGTTTCCACAACCACTCCAACTATTCCTTGTGGACCAATAACGGCCATTCCTTTTTTCACGCCTTGATTAGTACCTCTTTCCAGGGTTAGGAAGTTCGTTTGGAGGGTGACGGTATTCCCAATTACTTTGGCAGGAAGCCAAGTGAACTTACGATAACGACCGGTTGAATCACGGTATGTAGTATCTGTATAGTTGACTGAACTACTATCCGGCGCAATATGATTACTGGTTAAAAGATTTCTTAGTCGGTTATTTTCTTCTGCTAATTGGCGATTGGTTTCTGCCAAACTAAAATAGTTCCGAAGATTGCTATATTGCTCATTCAGTTTTCCGGTCAATTCACTGGTTGCATCAGAAAAGAATGCCTCATGCGATTTACTCGAACGGGTTAGTAAAATGATGGCAAAAACCTGAAGCAGTAAAAAGCTCAGGAAAGTAAAATAACGTCGTATGAACAGAAATATATTCTTCAACGCAAATTTTGATTAGGACATTCAAAATGATTGGTTATGTTCACCAGATTCGGTCTTATCTCATAATGAATGGAAAACGTTGATAGTTTTTCAATGCCAGCCCGGTACCGCGTACTACGCTCTTCAAAGGATCATCTGCAACATGTACAGGTAATTTGATTTTGGCACTTAAACGCTTATCTAATCCACGTAACAAAGCGCCACCACCAGTGAGGTACAAACCTCTACGGTAAATATCGGCAGCCAGCTCAGGAGGTGTGGTCTCCAATGCTTTTAAAATGGCCTCCTCTATTTTAAAGATGCTTTTATCCAAAGCTTCAGCAATTTCTTGATAACTTACCATGATTTGTTTAGGAATACCTGTTACCAGGTCGCGGCCATTTACGGGCATATCATCTGGTGGATTATCCAGGTCTTTCATAGCAGCACCTACATTGATTTTGATCTGTTCAGCCGTACGCTCACCGATCAATAAGCTATGGTATCGACGTAGTGCCTCCATGATATCAGCAGTAAACTCATCACCAGCTACACGGATACTCTGATCGCATACAATACCTGCAAGGGCAATCACGGTAATACCGGTAGTGCCCCCTCCAATATCAATGATCATATTTCCTACCGGCTCTTCTACATCAATACCAATACCCAACGCCGCAGCCATAGGTTCATGGATCATGTATACTTCTTTGGCTCCCGCTTGCTCGGCACTATCACGAACAGCACGTTTTTCAACCTCCGTTATGGATGAAGGGATACAGATCACCATTCTCCAACTAGGTGGGAATAGGGGTTTTTTAGGGTAAATCATCTTGATCAACTCCCTGATCATCAGCTCCGCAGCGTTAAAATCGGCAATAACACCGTCTTTCAGCGGACGAACCGTACGAATACTTTCATGGGTTTTTTCATGCATCATAAGGGCTTTCTTGCCTACAGCAAGTACTTCCTTCATATTATTACGGTTCAGGGCCACGATCGATGGCTCATTTACCACTACTTCATCATTATGGATAATAAGGGTATTGGCCGTACCCAGATCCATGGCTATTTCCTGCGTAAAAAAATTGAATAATCCCATTGTATAGAAAAAGTTCTTATTTGTTCGTCAATGATTGCAAAGGTGGTTGAAATTACTTGAAATAACAAAGCCTAAAATACTGATTTTTCCTGAGCTTAGAGGTGAAAGGTGAAAGGTGAAAAGTGAAACAATTTTTTTGATGTTTTATCAGCTAATGTATAAACTTTTACTTTTCACTTTTGCCTTTTCACTTTTCATCAAACTCAAACCCAATATCCCTCCGAAAATACATCCCATCAAACGATATTTCTTTCAATTTATTTTTTGATTTGTTGACAGCATCTGTAATATTATTTCCGTACGCAGTTACTGCTAAAACCCTACCACCATTTGTTAAGTTATTGCTGTCGTTTTGTTTTGTACCTGCATGAAAAACGATTACATCTTTCGATAATGTAGCGCTTTCCAATCCATGAATGATTTTATTTTTTTCATAATCGCCCGGATAACCACCACTTACTGCCATCACTGTTGCACAATATCTTTCATCATAAGCAATGTTCGCATCTGCTAGTGTACCGTTATCCATTGCAGCAAATAAAGCAACCAGATCAGTTTGTAAACGTGGCATAACGACTTCTGTTTCCGGATCACCCATTCTGCAATTGTATTCAATCACAAAAGGTTCACCATTTACATTCATCAGTCCAAAGAAAATAAAACCACGATAGATGAGTTCTTCTTGTTCTAATCCTTTTACTGTTGGTGCTATAATGCGTTCTTCTACTTTACGCATAAATACGTCATCCATAAAAGGTACAGGACTTACACAGCCCATGCCACCTGTGTTTAAGCCGGTATCACCTTCGCCAATTCTTTTATAATCTTTTGCGTGACCAATGATTTGGTAGTCCGATCCATTGGTTAAAACAAACACACTTACTTCAATACCTTTTAAGAATTCTTCAATCACCACTTTACTACTGGCATCGCCGAATTGCTTATGAAGAATCATTTCTTCAAATGTTTTCAATGCCTCTTCATAAGTGCCGGCAATCACAACACCTTTACCAGCTGCGAGTCCATCTGCTTTTAATACAACAGGCAAACTATGTGCTGCGATATATTTTTTCCCTTCTTCGAAATTTTCCGCAGTGAACTCAGCATATCCTGCTGTTGGTATTTGATGTCGCTGCATGAATTTTTTACTGAATGCTTTACTGCCTTCTAATTGTGCGGCTTTTGCAGAAGGGCCTACTACTACGATTCTTTGTAATGCAGGATCTTTTTCAAAAAAATCATACACGCCTTTTACTAAAGGTTCTTCCGGTCCCACCACCAGCATATCAATTTTATATTCAATACAGGCTTGTTTGATGGCTTCAAAATCAGTAACAGAAATCGATAGATTGGTACCGAACTGTGATGTGCCGGCATTACCCGGAGCAATAAAAAGTGCATCACAATGATGGCTCTGCGACATTTTCCATGCCAGTGCGTGCTCTCTTCCACCGGCTCCTAAGAGTAAAATATTCATAATGATTGCTTCAAGTGGCGAAAGTAAGTTGCCTATAACGAAAAAGAGCAACCAAGGGCTGCTCTTTTTCACGATGTATACAAGTTGTTGAATCTTTTATTCAGCCGATTCTACATAACTTTTTTCAGGAAGCCTTTTTGCTACCAATAAATACAATACGAAAAATGCAGCTAGGATACCGATAAATAACCAGAAATAGCTGGCTCCGGTAAACTTTGAAAAGAAACCTCCATCTGCAATACTGCCGTTTACCAGACTAACAAATAGGTTTCCGGCAGAAATGCCCAATAAATAGAGAGCAGACATGGTACTCTTCATAGATTTGGGTGATTGTGTATAAGCATATTCTAAGCAAGTAATCGATACCAAAATTTCAGCCACCGCTAAAATAAAGTAAGCTAGTACTTGCCACCAAACGGTTGGCTTTCCTCCCGCATCAATTCCTTCTTGGATAAGGGCTATGATAACAAAAGAGATACCTGTTAAAAATAAGCCAGCGCCAATCTTTCTTAACGGGGTTACTTTAATCCCAATCTTTTCTACCAAAGGAAATATCACATAGGTGCAAACAGGAATCATGCTTACAAGAAATAATGGATTGAAGGTTTGGATTTGCTCCGGTAATAATTCATACCCAAATAAATGTCTGTCAAGCTTTGTAGCTTGTAATACCCATTCTGACAGGTTTTGGTCCCATAAAGCCCAGAATATGGGGGTGAAGGCAAATACCATTAAGATGCGATAAACAGCCTGAACACCATCAATAGCTTCTGCAGAGTACTTTTTACCTACTGCTTCCCAAATTTTTTGTCCGTTTCTCTTCCTGAATAATTGTTGGATGGCATAAGCAGAAATGCCCATGAAATTTTCCTTTTTAATGCCTGTTGGTGGTACTCGGACATATTTTTTTCTTCCTAACCAGAAAATGATGGTTGCCAAACACATTAAAACACCCGGAATACCAAAAGCGAGTTGTGGACCATATTTATTGTAAATAATCGGTATTAGAAGTGTTGATAAAACAGAACCGGTATTGATGCTAAAGTAAAACCAGCCATACACTTTTGACATGAGATGTTGGTTCGAAGTATCAAATTGGTCACCCACATTTGCTGACACACAAGACTTGATACCACCTGCTGCAATGGCAATAACGATAAGTCCAACAGTAAACATTGATAAATTACCAGTAGATAATGCTAATACCACATTGCCAATTGCATATAATATGGATACATAAAGAATGACTTTGTATTTACCAAAAAACCAATCAGCCAGAATGCCGCCAACCAATGGCATGAAATATGCAAAAGTAACAAAGAGGTGAACGAGTTCATTAGCACGAGCTTCTGCCATATTTTGTAAAGCAGGGTTTGCAGCCGGGTTGAAGAACTGTGCCACCAGAAAAGTACTCATGTTGGAACGTATACCATAAAAACTAAAACGTTCTGCTGCCTCATTACCGATGATATAAGGGACCGATTTGGGCATTCTCCCTTTCTTTGAAGCGTTTTGTATATCAGACATAAATCGTATTTTGAAATTTAAAAGTATCGGAAACTATCGGTAAAGATTCATCTGTTTACCGAAAAAATTGCTTGCTTCATCTAAAAACCAACTCATGTCTCAACCCCAAAAATCATTCAAACCCTTTGTTTCTCCTGAAACAAACATGAAAGAGCTCACGGTCAAATCGATTCTAGTAGGGAGTCTTTTTGGTGTCATCTTTGGTGCTGCTACCGTATACCTGGCTTTAAAAGCCGGTCTTACCGTATCTGCATCTATCCCCATTGCAGTAATCGCTATTACATTGGGTAGAAAGTTTTTAAAGACGACCATCCTTGAGAACAATATCATTCAAACCACAGGTTCAGCAGGAGAGAGTATTGCTGCGGGTGTTGCATTTACTTTACCCGGATTTTTATTTCTTTCATCACCCAGCAGTGCAGAGTATTTTAATTATCTCACCATTTTGATACTCGCGATCGTTGGAGGTTTATTAGGAACACTTTTGATGGTGCCTTTACGTAAGGCTTTAATTGTAAATGAACATGATAATTTACCATATCCCGAAGGAACAGCTTGTGGTGATGTATTAAAAGCTGGTGAACGTGGTGGTGATTTTGCAAAGACCGCTTTCTGGGGTTTGGGTGTTGCTTTTGTATATGCCATTTTGCCAAAAGTGATGCATGTCATTTCCGAAACACCTTTTTATTCACCAAAACAGATCAATAAAATTTTTC
>JACVCQ010000354.1 GCA_016741945.1 Chitinophagaceae bacterium | reverse complement strand
TTCCAATACAAAGTGTTCCAAGCCGATTCCGTCCAAAGCAGTGGGTAGACCAGCATTTTTATAAGTTATTACTCCCCCAATACCTAAAAGAAAGCCCATATCTATGATTTGTTTAGCAGATTCATAACTACCGCTAAAACAATGAAAAATGCCTTTTAATCCCTTTTTTGCATAAGGTCTTACCATATCAATGGTTTCCTGCATAGCATTACGGGTATGAATCACAATGGGCTTATTCTTGACTAAAGCCCAGTTCATTTGTAAGTCAAATGCCTTCTTCTGCTCAGCAACAAAGGTTTTATCCCAATAAAAATCAAGCCCGATTTCACCTATAGCTACAAAATTCCGCTTGTGCAACCAGTCCTGTACAATAACAAGTTCTTCATCTACATTTTCTTTCACAGAACAAGGATGAAGCCCCATCATCGCGAAACAAACATTAGGATAAGCAAGTTCCAAATCTAGCATGGCAGGTATTACTTCACTATCAATAGCCGGTAAATAAAACTTTTGTACACCAAGTTTTTGTGCTCTTTCAATAATTTCCGGTATCTCTTCTCCAAATTCAGTGGAATATAAATGACAGTGTGTATCTATCAGCATCATTGAACAAAATTCATAATAAATACTGATTACACAGCAGTATTTAAAAAAATTCAATCTGTATAAAATAAAAAGACAATATGCTGCGTTATTAGTCTCGTATCCCTTGAGGCGAAATCAACAGGCGATTTAAAAGATTCATCCCGATTTGATTGGGAAAGATTGTTTTCATAGGGTACGGATTAAAAGCAGAGCCGAAGTTTCTACTTCGGCTATTTTTTTGAATAGTGCAGAGAGTATAGTTGATAGTTGACGGAAAGAAAGCGGTTATGTATCGTTACAAACGCTTTTTGACATCTGACATCTTAAATTCCCTCAAACCGAAACCCTTTCTCCGAAAAATGTTTCAATACTTTGGGCAATGCCACTGACATTCGATCCCATGCTTTAGCACTATCATGGAATAAAACAATAGAACCAGATTGAGTATGATAGAGCACATATGCTAAACAAACTTCTCCCGTGAGACGCGTATCAAAATCTGCACTCAATACATCCCACATGATGATTTTCTTCTGTTGCTGATGCAAGGCTTTAATTTGAGAACGTTTGATACGTCCGTAGGGAGGTCTGAAAAGATTGGAAGCAATAGATTGCTCAGCAGTTGCAATATCATTCAAATAAGTAATATCATCCGTTTTCCATCCATTCAGATGATCATATGTGTGATTGCCTACGGAATGTCCCTCAGCAATGATACGCTGATAGATTTCCGGTTCAGCAGCCACATTCTTTCCAATACAAAAGAAAGTTGCTTTTGCTCCGTAAGCAGCCAACTGGTCCAATACAAATGGAGTCGCCTGTGGATGTGGACCATCATCAAATGTGAGATAGATCTTCTTCTCCCCTTTCACCGGTATTCTCCATACCAATGAAGGATACAAACTACGCAGCCCGAAGGGAGTTTTTGTAAGATACATGATCCAAAGATAAGGGCAACAAGAATCAAGTAACAGGGAACAGGAATCAAACGATCAAATGATATATATTTCTTGTTTCTTATACCTTGATTCTTACTTGTACCCTGTTTCTTGTGCCTTGATTCTTCATTTCGTATTTTTGCACCATGAACAAAAAAGTACGTGTACGTTTTGCCCCTTCGCCTACCGGGGGACTTCATTTGGGGGGGGTGAGAACAGTGTTATTCAACTATCTCTTTGCTAAAAAGCATGGGGGTGATTTTATTCTGAGAATCGAGGATACCGACCAAACCCGCTTTGTACCAGGGGCTGAAGCATATATTTTCCAAACCTTGGAATGGTGTGGATTGATTCCGGATGAAAGTCCGAAACATGGTGGTCCATATGCACCGTACAGGCAAAGTGAACGCAAAGACATCTACCAACAATACGCTGAGCAACTTGTAAAAGCAGGCTATGCCTATTATGCTTTTGATACACCTGAAGAGTTAGAAGCTATGCGAAGTGATTTTAAGACTGCTGAAAACCCTTCTCCTCAATACAATCAATTCATTCGTGAAAAAATGCGCAATTCACTAACGCTGGGTGAAGAAGAAGTATCTCGATTGATCAGTGAAGGGATGCCTTATGTAATACGTATTAAAATGCCGGCTAGTGAAACAGTGAGTTTTACTGACATGATTCGTGGAGAAGTATCTTTTCAAACTGATCAAGTGGATGATAAAGTATTACTAAAGGCCGATGGTATGCCAACTTATCATCTTGCTGTAGTGGTAGATGATTATCTGATGAAGATCTCACACGCATTTCGTGGAGAAGAATGGTTGCCCTCTGCTCCCGTACACATCCTGTTATGGAAATATTTAGGATGGGATAACGACATGCCTGAATGGGCACATCTTCCATTGATCTTAAAACCTGATGGTAATGGTAAACTCAGTAAAAGAGATGGCGATAGATTAGGTTTCCCCGTATTTGCCATGGACTGGACAGATCCTAAAACCAACGAAACTACTATCGGATTCAGAGAAAGAGGATTTCTTCCGGAAGCTTTTGTGAACTTATTGGCCATGCTGGGATGGAATGATGGTACCGATCAGGAAATATTCACCATCAGTGAGCTGATCGAAAAATTCTCTATGGATCGTGTTCATAAAGGCGGTGCTAAATTTGATTATGAGAAAGCGAAATGGTATAACCATGAATGGATCAAGCGATCCGATGCCGTAAAACTTGCTCCATTCGTGCAACAAACTTTGGTCAGCGATGATATTCAAGTTGCAGATACTGATTTACTGCATAAAGTCATTGATCTCGTAAAAGAGCGTTGTACATTATTATCAGACTTCACAGCTCAAAGCAATTTTTTCTTTCAGTCACCAACGCAAGTGGATATTGATGCGATCAAGCCTAAATGGGATGAGAAAAAAAATATCTTCTTTACAGAATTGATACGTGCCTATGAACTCAGTACACTTTGGGAAGCTTCTGATTTGGAAAAAGAATTTAAGGAACTCGCTGCAGCAAATCAATTAAAGCCTGGTGAGCTGATGCTTCCTTTTCGTATCATGCTGGTGGGTGGCAAGTTTGGTCCGGGAGTATTTGATATTGCTGCGTTGATTGGTAAAACAGAAACTGTTGCTCGTATCAAGCATACACTTGGATTAGTGGGTTAAGATATATGGTTTGCCACTGTCCAAAGGACTCTGGAGGAGAAAGCACAGAGAAACACAGAAT
>JACVCQ010000353.1:1097-3264 GCA_016741945.1 Chitinophagaceae bacterium | reverse complement strand
CACTGATAATGGTGTAACCACAACATTCCCACAATCAGCACTAGTGGCTAACCGGAATTATTATCAATATACCAGTAGTAATCCTTTAGTAATACAGGGATCTGATCCTATTTCAGTAGTACAATTTATCACTTCACAGACTTGTAAACAAGGCTGCGCAACCGGAGGAAATCTGCCTACATCCTGTTTTTCTGATCCTGAGATGGTTATATTAAACCCGGTTGAACAAACATTGAGTGATATCACTTTTTTTTCTGCCCATAGAAATTTTGTACCACCCAATCAAACCCAAGTTCAGGTACATTATGTAAATCTGATCATTAGTAAAAACTATAAAAATACGGTCAAAATTGATAATACTGCTGCTAGTGGATTTATTGACATACCGGGTACTAATTACAGTTATTTACAACAAGATCTTTCCAACTCATCGGCCACCAATCCTGTGCATCGTGTTACTGCAGATACAGGCTTTTCCGCCATTGTATATGGATATGGTAGTGTGGAATCCTATGGATACAACGGGGGAGCTAATTTTAAAGATTTCAGCCGTCAAGCTTCATTTAATAATCCTTTTACCCGTATTGATTCCGCTGTTACCTGTATCAATACCGCCGTTCAATTTTCTGTCCCGCTCGCATTTCAACCCACTAGCCTCAGATGGGATTTCAGCGCTGCGCCTAATATTTCCCCCAATACCGGGATTGGCCCTATAAATGCTCCGGTTGCTGACAGTACACCTATTGTCAGCGGACAACGTTTGTATTATTTTAGTACCGGAAAAACATTTCAGTTTGCTTCCATCAATACCAACGCATTAAGAGATACCATTAAATTATACACGACTTCTGCTACTCCGGATGGTTGTGGAAGTACAGACCAATTATTTACCATTCCGGTTAAAGTGAATAGTAAACCCATTGCTGATTTTACTATTACATCTACAGGATGTGTTTCGGATGTAGTTAGTTTCAATACTCCGAAGACATCCGGAGTAAGATGGCTCTGGGATTTGGGTAATGGAGGTAACCTTGACATTACAACAGAAACACATGGAGTCGTGTATGCACAGCCGGGTAGTTATAATGTAAAACTTCGTACCATTTCAGATATTGGTTGTATATCCGAAGAAACCACCAAAGTATTAACCATCACTACCAAACCCATTGCCAATTTTAGTTTCTCCGCTGTTCGTTGTACAAATACTGATATCACATTTACCGACGCCTCTATCAGTCAGGTAGGTGCTATTACGAAATGGACCTGGAATTTGGGTGATGGGAATCCGGCTATTGTGGCTACAACCAATGCACCACAAACTACAAAATACACAACCACCGGTGGTAAGAATGTAAGTTTACAAGTAGAAACAGCATCCGGTTGTAAAAGTGATGTCTTTGTTCCGTCAACACTTCCATTTGTTCATCCATTACCACAACCCGGATTTATTTTACCGGAAGTTTGTTTGAATGATGCCAGTGCTCAGTTTACGGATACGAGTAAGATTTCTGATGGTTCTGAAGCACAATTCACTTATCTGTGGAATTTCAATGCAGGAACACCTGCTGTGAGTCCTGCACCGAATATAACCAGCAGTACGCTGAAGAATCCGCAGGTGAAATACAATAAATCGGATAATTATACGGTGTCAGTACGAGTAACTTCAAAAGATGGGTGCGTCAATACCATCTCACAAAATTTCACTGTGAATGGATCTGTGCCTAAAGCTGATTTTGAAGTACAAATGAACAATGTACTCTGCGCCAAAACTCCGGTAGTGATCTTAAACAAGTCTACAGTTGATTTCGGTGCTGTTACCAAATCTGAAATTTATTGGGATCGGGTGAATCATCCTACCGTGTTTCAAACAGATGAAACACCGGTCATGAATAAAGCCTACAACAATAAGTATACGGTATCTAATACTGCCGGACAAAATTTCAATATCCGAATGGTGTCTTATTCAGGTGGTAATACTTGTGTGAGTGAGGTCACTAAAACCATTACGGTACATCCCAATCCATTGGCTGCATTCACAGTATCGGAAGCGGAAGTATGTTTTGATGAAGCGGTATCTTTTATTGATCAAAGTGCGAGCAGATCTGCAATATTACCGGTTCGATGGGTGTGGGATCTGGGGAAAGGTAATAGTTCCTCCATTCAGAAT
>JACVCQ010000353.1:0-1087 GCA_016741945.1 Chitinophagaceae bacterium | reverse complement strand
CAGAATCCTGTGCGTGCTTATAAAGATTCGGGTTCATTGAATACTAGCTTACATGTATATAGTGCTGCAGGTTGTGGCAGTGATACTGCTTTTCTTACCCTAACAGTATATCCACTTCCGGTATTGGACATGGGAACCAAACGGGTAACCATATTAGAAGGCGGACAAATCAAATTGAACCCGGCTTTCGTATATGGAAATAATCTAAGTTATTTATGGACCCCGTCATCCTTTTTGAGCAGCGATACAGCTTATTCTCCTGTCTCAAGACCGGTAGATGATATTCGATATACATTTACAGTTACGGGAGAGGGTGGATGCTCGGTCAGTGATACGATTTTTATTAAAGTGTTGAAATCACCGGAAATACCCAATGCCTTTTCACCCAATGGAGATGGTATCAATGATACTTGGGATATCAAGTATCTTGAAAGCTATCCGGGTGCAACCGTTGATGTATTTAACAGGTATGGACAAATTGTTTTTCGTTCTTTTGGATATAATAGACCTTGGGATGGCAGATCACAGGGTCAAGTATTACCCATTGGCACGTACTACTATATCATTAATCCTAAAAATGGGAAGCCGATATACACCGGTTCCATAACGATTATCCGATAACATGAAGTATTTGAAAATATATGGCTGGATTATTACTGTGTGTGTAACCGTTGCTGCCAATGCACAACAACGCCCTTATTATACCCAATACATCATGAATAATTATATCATCAATCCTGCTGTTGCGGGCATTGAAAATTATTGGGATGTAAAAGCTTCTCATCGTATGCAGTGGGTAGGTGTACAAGATGCACCGGTAACTACTTATATCACCATGCATGGACCCTTAAAGAAAAAAGACTTTGGTTGGGAAACGGCAACCAGTATGCGGGCTAGGGGAGAGAATCCACGCGGACAAGCGTATTGGCAAAGTTATCAGTCGGCAGAACCGCATCATGGCATTGGGTTTACCATGTTGAATGATAAAACAGGACCTTTGAATCGCTTCGCAGCTTTTGGTACCTATTCTTATCATTTGGGTATTTCGACTAGTACCAGTATAGCTGCCGGTGTTTCAGCCGGTATT
>JACVCQ010000352.1 GCA_016741945.1 Chitinophagaceae bacterium | reverse complement strand
GTCATCAACTGTATTGAATGCTGCTAATGTCAGATAGATATATTTAATTGTCTTTGTACTATAATTCATGAACGAAATTTCATATCCGCAGTAAAACTCTCCATCAATATAACCTGGATAAGTAACACCTAATCCTGCTTTCATTAACTTATCATTCTTAAGGGCACTCTCTATGCGATCTTGTTCTCGTTTTGTTTTTATATATGTTTCATATTCTTCCTCTTGTTTTTTAGCTTCTTCAATCATGGCTTCAACTAAACTGTTCTTTTTTAATACAGGTTCTTTCCCTTCAAATAACAAGTAGCTTTTTGATATATAACCCGTTACTCCTTTTCGATACACTAAATAGCTATCAATACCTCCAGTCCCTACTATGAATATAATATCTGATCCAGCTCCTATTTCTCCAATTTTATTTATACCTGCGGTTTCTTTGTACACTGTTAGTGGTATTTCACTATAATACCTAGCATATGGTATTGTAAACTTGAATTGTGAAAAGCCTATAGCAGGCAGAATTAATAAAATGAAAAAAAATATTTTCATTGATTGTTTATTAAAAATTAAGCTACATGAAATAGCTCCTGAATCAGGCTTACTCAAGATATAAAAAAAGCCACTTCTCAGTGGCTCTTCAAAAAAATAAGGCTGTTCAGTTAAAATGCCTGCCAAATAAAATTGGCTTGTCCAGCATTTTCCCCTGCCTTATCAATAAGTTTCTTTTGTAAAATTAAAAATGGTTTTTTAATTCATCAAAAAAAATTTATAACTGCACCATCTCTCGCGGCTTATTGTTCTCCATCTTTAGTACAACACAGCCAGTGTCATCTAAGCGGATCGCGAATTGTCCATCGGATAATCTAAATTCATCCGTTACCATAGCTGTTTTTACCGTCACTTCGTATCTTCTCAGTGTTATCCAATGGAATTCTGTAACAATATTTAATAACCCTTCTTTTGTAATTTTCTGCAACACAATTCGATGATAGGCATCATTTTCTTTATCTGTATTCAAAAATCTAAAAAATTTATACCTTCCGGAACAGGATATAAGCCATGAAATGGATTGAATAATTATCTCTTTTACTAAATCGGGATCAATTCCATTTCTTTTGCCTGATTCATCTCCATGTTGATACCTATTATAATAATGTTTATCAAACCAAATCTCTATTAGAACCAGCTCTTGATGTTCAACGGCTTTCCTAGCTTGAATAGAAGCTTTATTAGCCATAAATGAAAGTGGGTCATGCAATAGGATCTTTTCTGTTACTTTTTTCAAAGGAATTCTTTTCCTTGGTTTTCTTTGCTCCATATAAAACCTCGTATGGAAACAAAAATGAATCAACTTCTTCACTAATCTATTCTCTACATCAAGTTTTACGGATAATACGGTACGATTTTGTGTGATTAATACTTGCTTTATAATATAATCACAGAGTCGCACAGAGCACGGCGCAGAGTTGCACAGAGGCTTATCATTCCAAAAATCTCTGTGTAACTCCGTTCCATACTCCGCTTGACTCTGTGGTAAAAAAATAACTCCCAAAAAATCCTTTCACCTTTCACTTTTCACATCAAAATCAGACATCCAACATCAGACATCAGAAATCTCCCATCTCCCATCCCTTCCTTATTTTTACACCCTATGCATATCCTCATCGTCAACAATACCACCATCCCCGCTTTGAAATATGGCGGAACTGAACGTGTGATCTGGTGGTTGGGGAAAGCCTTGGTAAAGGCCGGACATCAAGTCTCCTATTTGGTGGCTCCGGGATCCAGTTGTCCGTTTGCTGAAGTATATCCTTTTGATCCATCACTACCATTCAATCAGCAAGTACCCAAAGACAAAGGCATTGATATCATACACTTGAACCATGGCGTGAATGAAATACCACTTCTTCCCCATCTCATGACCATGCATGGCAATATGAATGAAAAAATTCCTTTGCCGGTGAATACGGTATTTGTATCACAGAATCATGCAGAACGATTTTGCAGCGATTCTTATGTGTGCAATGGTATCGATCCCGATGATTATGGAGACCCGGCACTCTCTGCTCCCAGATCCTATCTTCATTTTTTAGGGGATGCAGCCTGGCGTGTCAAAAATGTGCAAGGTGCGATTGATGTGTCCAAAAAAGCGAAATGGTCTTTGCAAGTGATCGGGGGACATCGGTTCAATTTCAACCAAGGTATTCGTCTCACATTCGATACCCATGTTCATTTCCATGGGATGAAAGGTGGGGAAGAAAAAAATAATATTCTTCGACAGTCTGCCGGTATGTTATTTCCGGTTCGTTGGCATGAGCCTTTCGGTCTGGCCATCACCGAGAGTTTATATTTTGGCTGTCCGGTTTTCGGAACACCCTATGGCTCTCTATCTGAGATTGTTACAAAGGATGTTGGATATTTATCTGCAAGTAAAAATGAATTGGTACTGGCCTTACAACACATCAATCAATATGATCGAAAGCGCTGTCATGAGCGTGTGATGGATGCATTTACCGCCACACATATGATGCATGCTTATCTCCGGAAATATGAAATAGTTATAAATGGACATACGCTCAATCATCATGCTCCCGTTCTTAAAGAAATTCAGGATGAGAAGTTTTTACCGTTTGGGGGGTAGGACGTTAGCGCATAGCTTATGGGTCATGGCGTATGGTTGATCTTTGATTTCTTGATCTGTGATTTTTTGATTTAAATTCAAATCTATCAAATCAAAAAAATCAAGAAATCACAGATCAAAAAATCAAACTTACTCCCCTGTTACCCGAATAATCCTCCCCGGTCCTTCCACAGCTACATAAATATGTCCATCCGGACCTTGTTTTACATTGCGAACACGACCGATGCCTTCGAGTATTTTTTCATCTTTGGTAATAGTGGTACCTGCTAATATCGCCCTACTCACATAATTGAATTTGAGAGAACCGGTTAATACATTTCCTTTCCAAGATTTGAATTTGTCACTCGTAATCACTGCCATACCACTAGGAGCAATAGAGGGAACCCAATATTTCAAAGGGGCTGTGATACCGTTGGCGGTTGGACTGGATGATACAGATACGCCATCATAGTTTTTGCCATAGCTTACCAGGGGCCATCCATAATTTTTTCCTTTTTCAACCAGGTTGATTTCATCGCCTCCCATGGGACCATGCTCATTTTCCCAGATACGGTTATTCACTGGATCGTATGTCATGCCTTGGGGATTTCGGTGTCCGTAAGAGAATACTGTTGACGCTGTTGTAT
>JACVCQ010000351.1 GCA_016741945.1 Chitinophagaceae bacterium | reverse complement strand
ACTAATCTAATCGCGGTAATGATAAGCAGCATAAAGGTTTTGAAACAGGTATTACTTATATGTTCAATGAGCATTGGCAAATAGATATGGCTGCTTCTTTAGGAGACCATCGGTATACCAGTCGTCAGAGAGTTACAGTTTCATTAGATAATAATGAATTTCTACTGGACAAAATGGATGTGTATTCGAAAAATTTTAGGATAGCAGGTTCTCCACAGATAGCAGTCGGGTCGGGTATCCAATATAAATCTAACCACACATTTTTCGTAAGGGTGAATTGGAATTATTTGGATCAACGGTGGTTAGATTTTAATCCGGTAAGACGAACTTACAATACTTTGCAAGGAGTTAATTTCAGATCTGATCTTTGGAATTCTATTATTCAACAAACACGATTGCCCTCTGTCATTGCACTCAATGCATTTATTGGAAAAGGGGTTTCCATTAAGCTCAATTCTTCAGGTAAATACCTACGTAGTTTCTGTTCTTTAAGCATACAAAACTTATTAAATGAGCGGGGAATAATCTCCGGAGGTTACGAGCAACTTCGGTTTGATCAGGAAACGAAAAATCCAGAACGTTTTCCGCCAAAAATTTTCTTTTTACCCGGATTAAATTATAGCGCATCTATCACGATGAATTTATAAAATGTATGTTACAATGAAACCATTTTATCTTTTTTTAATGGCAGTGCTGCTCATTTCAGGTACTTCTAATTGTGTAAGACATTTAGATGAGCCCCCTGAATATTCTGGGCCAAGGATTAAAGCAACCATTTCTATTACTGAAATAAAGCGTTTACATATCCCAAATAATTTTGAAAAAATCCAAGACGATCTAATTATTGAAGGGATTGTTACTGCGAATGATAAAACGGATAATTTTTATAAATCAATTATGATTCAAGATAGTACTGCAGGTATTACTATTCGTTTAGATGGGTTTTCTTTATTTAATATTTATCCAATTGGAAGAAAGATTTTTATTCGTTTAAAAGGACTTTGGTTAGGCGATTATGGTGGAATGATACAGTTGGGTGCAGGAGTAAATAAATCTAACCCTCAATTTCCTGAACTGATTCCGATACCTCAGCCACTTTTTGATAGGGTGATTGTAAAAGGTGATTTAGATCAGAAAATACTACCACGTAAACTAAAGATGGGAGAGCTAAATGATTCTCTGCAAAGCATGTTGGTTACGCTTACAGATGTTGAATTTGACCATACTGATACAGCAAAACCTTATGCAGATGCCGTCAATAAGCAAACCATTGCTCATACACTAAGAACTTGTGGTATTGGAAGTGTATACGTTCGTACGAGTGGTTTTGCAAAATTTGCATCAGCACTTACAGCAAGAGGGCACGGTGATATCACTGGGATATTCAGTATGTTCAGAACACAAAAGCAAATATTACTCAGAGATACCAGTGATGTTCAAATGAATGGATTACGGTGTACTGTAACAGGTCCCAAACAAATTTATGCTGAAGATTTCTCAGGACAGCTTGCAGATAGTGTGATATCTATTCCTCAAATCAAAAATGTAAGTGAAATAGGAGGTCGTTTTTTTCTTGGGAAAATAGTATCCGGTAACCCATGCGCAGAAATCAGTGCATTTGCAACCAGAGAGCAGACAGTTATCACTTGGTTAATACTGCCCGTCATAAACCTTGATCACTCCAGTAATGAAATATTAAGGTTTTCTACCAAAGACGGTTTCGATAATGGGGCAGTACTCCAAGTGTTGGTTTCAACAAATTATGATGGGGGAGATGCGCCATGGAAAGCCAGATGGACACAGTTACCTGCTATTATCGCAAAGGGGTCAATAACAGGCTATTCGAAAGAATGGGTCAATTCAGGTGATGTGAGTCTTCATCATTTGAAAGGGAAAGTATACATCGCATTTAGGTATGAAGGAAATGATCCGCCAGCCCAAGCGGCTAAACTCACCACCACTTTCAGAATTGATAATATCCAGGTAGTCGGAAACTAAATAAAAAACGCCCCGGTAAACCGAGGCGTTTTTTTAATGATAATTGACAAATCATTGTCTGATCTTTATTAATTGTACTATTTTTCTCTCTCTACCTTGAATCAATTCAGCATAATAAGTACCAGGGTTCAAACGATGACCTACCTGTACTGTGCTATTGGCATTTAGATTAATCCTGCTTTCAACAGCTCTACCTGTAGCATCTATAACTCGAAGTTGGACAGGAGTTTCTGATTTTGCTGAAATTTTAAGTGTAAAGAATGTATGGCTTGGATTTGGCATTACTATTACATTCAATAAACCAGCAGTTCCCGTAGCAGATTTTTCTTCTGCTATCATTTTACTATTTGCTATCTGTTGGTTACTGCTCATAACCACTGTATTAATCATACAGTTGTTGTTATTCCATGTAATATTGCCGCCCTTACTTTCCACTTGCTCTGCAATAAATATTCCCGTCATGTAAATAGTTGAAATATTATTATTCCATTTTCCATGACCTTTATTTTCAGCAGTTACTTTCAACTTTCCGTTTGGCATATACACGTTTGCATTTACTCGTATATCGTCACCCTTTACTTGGAATTTTTCATCATCGCATTTTGCGTCTCCCATATAGAAAGTTACTTGATAGTTATCGGGGTTCAGCATAATGCGATTACCAATACTTACTTTCTTACTTACTCTAAGTTGCGTATTTCCATTGAACCTAATATTGCTGTAAGTGGTTTTGCTGCCTTCTTCAACAATTAATTCTTCAATACTTATAGAAGGAGCAGTAAAGCGTATGTTGGTGCCTTTATCTGCTTTAATTGTGCCGAAAATGGTGCCATGTAAAATAACAGTTGCATTTTCCTTAATTGTAATATCATTAAAATTACCATTTAATGTAGCTGTTGTATTTTTCTGAACAGAAGTATTGGGTAAGTTACGGGTATTACTTCTGTTATAGAACATGGTTGGTAGCTCTACAGTAGCCGAACTATAAATTTTGTTCGGAATATTGATACCCGATCCATCGAGATCAATCTTAGGTGCTTTTACAAATGCACCAGGAGCTGCTACAGAGCTATTTTTATCAAAAGAAGCTTTTCCACGCCTGTTCATTACACCTACGCTACCACTCGCAACAGTATTTAACTCACCCAGCTTTACTTCTTCATAAGCCAGAATGGTATAACTGTTTACTAAATTTTGTTTTTGGTAATTGAATGATGAATTGTTAGTGCTACTGCAACCTGCTGCATCAGTAATGGTGAGCGAGTATACCC
>JACVCQ010000350.1 GCA_016741945.1 Chitinophagaceae bacterium | reverse complement strand
CGATCTGAATGGGAATACAGTTTCTATTAATGATAATCGATTGAAGAATAAAGTAGTGATTGTTCAAATCATGGGATCTTGGTGCCCGAAGTGCATTGATGAGACTGCTTTTCTCAGTGAATATTATCAAAAGAATAAGGAGCGGGGTGTAGAAGTAATAGCCCTGGCATATGAATATTATGAAGATCCAGTTTTAGCAGGCAATAGTGTACGAAAATTCCAGAAGCGATTCAATGTACAATACCCCATGTTACTCACAGGTGTCACTGTATCAGATACATTGAGAACTGAGAAAACATTACCGCAACTAACAAGGATCAAGTCATTTCCTTCTACCATCTTTATTAATAAACAAGGTAAAGTTGCTAAAATACATGCGGGATTTGAAGGTCCAGGAACAGGATCTAGATATGAGTTGCTAAAGAAACAGTTTGAAACAACGGTCAACATTTTATTAAAATAAAAAAGCACGGGTTTTATTCCCGTGCTTTTTATTTCTATTTCGCTCCTTTCACATATTTATCTAACCATTGTTGTTGCTCCCATAGAGTATGCAACACATTCTCTTTTCCACGATAACCATGTGCTTCATAAGGTAAGAAAACAAAACGCACCGTGCCACCATGTCCTTTAATAGCTGCATATAAGCGTTCGCTGTTAATAGGGTAAGTTCCTGTGTTATCATCACTATCGCCATGAATCAATAAGATCGGTGTTTTGATTTTATCCGCATAGCTGAATGGACTCATTTCATAATATAACTGAGGAGCTTGCCAGTAAGTACGGTCTTCATTCTGGAAACCAAAAGGAGTAAGCGTTCGGTTATAAGCACCACTTCTGGCCACACCAGCTTTGAACAGATTGGTATGTGCTAGTAAATTGGCAGTCATGAAAGCGCCATAGCTATGTCCACCAACACCTACACGATTTTTATCTGCAACACCTAATCCCGATAAATGATTAATCGCTGCTGCTGCATTCATCTTTAGCTGAGCGACAAAATTATCGTTCGGTTTTTTATCTGCCGAAGCAGCTACGATCGGCATTTCAGCATTATCTAATACTGCATAACCTTGTGTTACATAATAAATAGGGGAGCCCCAACTTAAAGTGGTAAATCGATATTGGCTTCCTCTGATTTGAGCAGCATCAGCAGCGCTGTTGAACTCACGTGGATAAGCCCAAATAATCAATGGTAATGGACCGTCCTTGTCTTTATTATATCCCTTTGGTAAATACAACTCACCGGTAAGGTCAACACCATCTGCTCTTTTGTATTTTACTTTTTCTTTGGTTACACCTTCCAGTTGTGGATACGGATTGGCGAACTTGGTAATGGCTTTGTCTGCAATACGTAAAACCAAATTTTTAATATAATAATTAGGAACTTCTGTCTGTGATTCGCGACGGGTTAATAAAACCAGTTTATCGGCATCAATCACTTCATTCACGGTTTCATAAACACCTTCAGCGCAACGCCAGATGATCTCATTTTTCTTAGAAGCCAGATCAAATTTTGCCAAGAAAGGGAGGTCACCTTTTGGAGAAGATCCTGTGGTATTATTCATCAGAATCTTAGTGCCATTATCAATAGTTTGAATCACGGATCTACCAAACTTATTCTTAGTCAATACGGGAGATCCAGGATTATTGTAAGCATCAGTTTGGTTTCTTTCAATCAATAATTCCAATGAACCGGTTGTGCTATTGTATCGACTCACACGAACAGTTTGCTTTGATCTTAATACTTCCTGTACCAATGCCAATGTTGCATCACCCCATGTTGTACCGGCGTAACGCGTTTTTGTTTTAAATAATTCTTTGGCTTCGCCGGTGAATGGGGCACTCAATGCATAAACAGCATCATGATACTCTACTTGTTTTTTGATCAAACCACTATCCAAAGGCATAGCCCAGGTAATTGTAGCTGATTCATCATCTCTCCAATCAAATCCCCGGGGAACATTTTGTGTATTGTCATATCCTGATGGAGTTCCTTCAGAAGAAGGTAATTCTGCTAATACTTTTACCACTTTACCTGTAAGGTCCTGAATAGTAATAGTAGATGGAAATCCATTAGCTGTTACCAGATAGGAGAATGGTTTACGAATGGTTCTCACCATCATATATTTTTTATCCGGCGATAAACTAAACGTAGAAACGATACCGGATTTACCCAAATTGGTTTCTACTCCGTTTTTATTTTGTACCAGTTGACCATTCGCATAAAATTCAAACAGTTGTTCATCAAAAGGGGATTTAATCAAATCCTGATAAGTAGGACTTGGTGCCGCTTTACCTAAGTTCTGTTGAACAGTAGGTCCTTTAGGAGTGATGGGACGCTTCGGAGCATTAGATGCAGACTGTATAGCCGCCTTATAAATAATGGTATTATCATCTACCCAAGTATAAGAAGTACCTAATACTGTATTCAATGCTTGTTTATTGATTTTAGTAGCTTTTTTAGTAGCTACATCAATCACATACAGATCAACTCTTGAACCGCTGGTATGAGTAAATGCAATTTTGCTTTCAGAAGGACTCCAACTCACATTGCCCGCTAATAAATTGGCAGGTAAACCGGTAACCTGAGTATTCACACCGGTTTTAATATTCTGCAGGGAAAAATTATTGATAAAATTTTGTCTGCTGGGAGCAAAATTGTTCGGATTAATTCTCAATCCGGCAACACGTATTTCCGGTTGTCCAAGTTCTTCTACGGTTGGATAACTGTTGCGCTCACTTAATAGCATCCATTCTGCTTTACCATCAATGCTAACAGACGGAGTTGGTTTTGCCAGTAACAATTCCATAACTTCTTTGGCAGGTGTGCGATAGCTGTTATCATCCTGTGCATACAGTGATGTTAAGGATGCACCAGCGATAAGAAAACTAAAGAACCACTTTTTCATAATAGTTGGTTTTATCGGTGTTGTTTTTTGAAAATGTATGATTATTGGTAAACACGTACATAGTCTATCCACATTTTCTGTGGAAATACTTTTTCATCTACTCCTTTTTGTCCACCCCATGATCCACCGACAGCAATATTCAAAAGTAAATGGAAGGGTTTGTCAAATGGCCAAGCATCATTCCCTGTATGCTCGTTTTTAAAAGTAAAGTAAGGCTTGTTATCTACTAGAACAGTGATGGTTTCTTCATTCCACTCTAAAGCATATACATGAAATTTTTCACTGCAATCGGGAACACTCACAGTAGCTGTCTTCTGTGTACCGATACTGTGAAAGTATTTTTTGGTATGTATAGAAG
>JACVCQ010000349.1 GCA_016741945.1 Chitinophagaceae bacterium | reverse complement strand
GTGTAATAGTAAAAACGGATCAATACTTTCTGCTTTGGCAGACGGAAAAGGTTGTCTGATGGGCATGCCACCCATATCCATGGGTGTGGCGTATAAAATACTTTTGATGGTTCTGTTCTTGCTCATCTTATGCCTCCTCTATTTTCATCGGTACATCAATCAATAAAATTTCTGCATTGCTGTTCGCTGTTATGTTGATATTGTCTGTTTCCCAGATTCCCAAACCATCTCTTGCATCCAACTGCTCTCCGTTGATGGTTACTTGTCCTGTAATCACAAATGCATAGAGCCCATTTTCTTTTCTTTTGATTTGGTAAGTTTTCTCTATACCGGCTTCCAGGTTAGCCAGAGAAAACCAGGCATCCTGATTAATCCATACTGCCTGCTCATCATCCGGTGCTACTACGGTTAACACTTGGTTCAAACGATCTTCCGGTTTGAAAGATTTTTGTTGATAGCGTGGCTCGATATTTTTTTCTTTGGGAAATACCCAGATCTGTAAAAATTTCACTTCTTTATCATGATTGGCATTTGTCTCGCTATGCGCAATGCCACTACCTGCACTCATGATTTGTACATCGTGTTGACGAATAATTTCGTCTCTGCCTGTTGTGTCTTTGTGATGCAGATCACCTGACAATGGAATGGAAATGATTTCCATATTATCATGTGGGTGTTTCGAAAAACCCATACCCCCTTTCACCGTATCATCATTCAATACACGCAATGCGCCAAAATGAATACGTTCAGGATTATAATAATGTCCAAAGCTGAATGTATGGTAACTGTTCAGCCAACCAAAACTGGCATGTCCCCTTGTGTTTGCTTTGTGAAGTATTGTTTTCATAATGTATGTTTTTGAATACATGTATATACACGTATTTGTTCAAAAAAATATTAGCTTTCTTTTTCTCTTACTTTTTCGAGTAACTGGTTGATTGATGAAGCTTCTTCTTCATTGATCACCATTACTTCATCAAAAATGGCATTGATACGTTGCGTGCTGGCCTCGAGCACGGCAATTCCACTTTGGGTAAGCGAAATAACGGTTTCTCTTTTGTCTGCCTCAGATGTAGCACGTTTCACCAATTTTTTAATCTCCAATCTGTCAATGATCCTTGGAACATTCGAATTTTTCTCGATCATTCTGCAGGCAATATCTTTCACACAAATCAATTCCGGATGCTTCCCTTTTAATATCCGTAATACATTATACTGCTCATGCGTTAACCCGAATTCTTTCAATTCTCTACTCATTACTGTCTTTAACCACCAGGCTGTATACAGTATATTCAATCCTGCTTTATGCACTTCGTTCTTAAATCTTGTACTTTGTATGGCTTGTTCCAGTTTCACAATACAAATGTATGTATATACATTGAATTAAAAAAATAATTTTTCGATTCGTTAATAAAACATTGATTAACAAACAATTAATTGAAAATAAAAAATTAAAAATAATAGATGTACGTACAAAAAGAACGCGAATCAATGATTGACTCGCGTTCTTTAGCGTTCTTGCTTTTCTGAATTTTCTCGCCGGACTGAAGTCCGGCGCTATTTAAATTATTTGTGAGGTATAGAAAAAATCCTTGTAGGCTTGCGGCTTTCTTCTCCCTTGTTTCTTTCTTGTTGCTTGAGCCTTCGTTCTTGACTCTTCTTGAATTAGTTTTTTCGATCACTCTCCGCCTTTGCCGCTGCTGCTTTCCATTCTTTCAAACTTTCACAACTAGTAAAGTCTTTATCAATAGATACATAATAATTAGGAATATGTTCTTTGAACCATTTATCCAACGCCTGTGTCTTTTTAGATTCCAATGCTCTTTGTGCAATACGGTTATAATCATCCATAAGGTTTTCACGGTGTGGCTCTGTTCTACGCTTCAGGTGAATCAGGCGAACAGCTTTCCGACCACGCTCATCGGTATATACCTGCGGCGCTGAATATTCTCCCGGTTTCAAATCTTTTAATGCAATCACCATGTCTTTATCGAGCATATCAATACTCAGGAACACATTTCCATCCTGACCTGATATTGACCCTGCGCTGAATTTACTATTCTCATCTTCACTGTATTTACTCACAGCTTCACCAAAAGAAAGGCTACCGGCTACCAGTTGTTTTTTTACGGAGTCTAATTTTTTAACTGCGTCTTTGATCTCATCTTCTGTTACCGGAGGGATACGCAGGATATGTCTTACAACAGCTTCATCACCTGAACGCGACATCAACTGAATAATGTGCAAACCAAACTTTGATTTTACAACAGGAGAGATCTGGTTCTCTTTCAATCGGAATGATGCTGAAAGGAAAGCGGGATCCCAGTTACGATCATTTCTGTTGAGGTTATATTGTCCACCTTGATCTTTACTTCCCGGATCTTCTGAATATAATTTTACCAATGCTTCAAACTTCTGTGCGCCTGATTCCACAGATCTTTTGTAATCATACATTTGTTTGGATACATATTCTTCAATATCACGATTGGCTTTGGGTATGATGACGATCTGACTCAACTCTACTTCACTCTCATAAAAAGGCAAACTATCTTTTGGAATCTTGTTATAATAAGCTTTTACTTCAGTAGGTGTAATTTTTATTGTTTCAATGATTTTATTTTGCATTTGCTCCGCTAACTTTTGTTCGCGGAAACTGGTACGGAAATCTTCTTTCAGTTGGTATACTGTTTTACCGGCTATTTCTTCCAGTATATCTTTTGAACCGTATTGTTGAATCGCAGCACGTATACGATTATCGATGGTAGCATCAATTTCTTCTTCTGTTACCGATAATGAATCTTTCTCAGCTTGTAATATCAATGCTTTTTGAATCAACTGTCTTTCTAAGACCTGACATTCTGTGGGGAATACAACACCCTCTTGACCCTGATATTGTCTTTTCATATCAGCAATCTCATTGAGAATATCCGAACGGAGAATAATCCGGTCACCCACCTGACCTACTATTTTATCAGCCACTACTTTTTTAGCCTGCGCCATCACCGACATCGTTCCGGCAACAAGTAAAACAACGATCAGAAATACCTTTTTCATATCAAAATATCTGTGTCAAATGTAATTAATCAGGACGTGTTTCCTTTGTTGGATAAGGGTTTTAACAAAAAGCTATGAGCTGTGAGCCTCGAGCTTCGAGCCCTAGGGCATAAAAAAGGATTGAAAGCTGTTTTGAGCTTTCAATCCTATCAAATAATTATCTGGCTCGAAGCTCGAAGTTCATGGCTCGTAGCTCTATAACGTTCTCTTCACTTCTT
>JACVCQ010000348.1 GCA_016741945.1 Chitinophagaceae bacterium | reverse complement strand
AAATCCATTGCCAACTCTAAACCGGAAACGGTATTGGTGTGATAAGGACCTACTTGCAAATACGGCAGGTCTTTGATTTCAATACTCCATGCATCATTCCCAAATACCACAATATCCAATGTGTCTTTTGGATATTTGGTCGTGATTAATTCACTCAATGCCATCGCCACTTTTTTGGCAGGTGTGATACGATCTTCTCCATATAAAATCATGGAATGAGAAATATCGATCATGAGCACGGTTGATGTCTGCGTTTTGAAATCACTTTCTCTGATTTGCAGATCTTCTTCCTGCATCGAAAAACTCTCTACTCCCCTATTGATCTGTGCATTTCTTATACTCTCAGTAAAATCAATTTGCTCCAGCATATCGCCAAACTGAAAGGGTCGGGTATCCGGATTGATCTCATCACCCTGACCGGGTTTGAATGTTTGATGATTGCCCTGTCGGCTTTTCTTCAATTTCCCAAAAATCTCTTCCAGACTTTTCTTCCGGATGGTTTGTTCTGATTTGGCGGTGATGGAGAAACTTCCACTAGCAGGATCTTCCGATAAATAACCATTTTGTTTGAGGTCATCAATGAAATCGCCCATTCCATACTCGTTACCAGTAAGCTTGTATTGCTTATCCAATTCATTGAGCCATTGTAAGGCTTCTAAAGCATCGCCATTGGTATACGTAAGCAATTGCATGAACAGATTCAATAACTGTTCAAATTTGGTTTGCCCATTCTCATTGGGATCAAAATGTATGAATCTGTGTCCTAGCATGTTACTGCAATTTAACAAGCAAACGAACAGGATGGTTTGCGATATACGTAAAAGAAATAGTTGGTCAGGCGACCCAACAATGGCTTGGTTGCTCGTCAGGCCGTTGGCTGGCTTTGTGATAAGTATAAAAGAAAGCTCCGATTGGTATATCACCAATCGGAGCCCATATGTCAATCCGGTAAGAGATTATTTCTGTGCAGTTGAATCTGCTGCCATCATTTTACCGGGTATTTGTACCCTTGGATTATACATGGTTTGCATTTGCGAAATAGCCTGTAAATAATTCTCAGATCCACGTTTCTCAGGCTCCATTAATTCAGCTTTACGGCCTGTTAGTGAATTGTAGAATCTGATCTGCTGTTCCAGGTCTTTTTTCACAGAGCTTGCTACCTTATTAGCCAAGCTAGTGTCTCCAGCCAGATAACAAGCTTCTAGGAATAATAGAGAATTTCTGTTATGCGAGTTACCACGACTTGCCATACCATAAGGCATGTTTTCATCAAGCATCATTTTATCGATCTGATTCAATACTTTTTTAGCTTCATCCTTACGATTCTTACTCGCTAAATCCAGTGCCAGATCTGCATAAGCAGTACGTAGACTGTTTAACTGTCGACGGTTTTCTTCATCAAAATAAACCCCCGGTACATTGGCACTACCAAACTTGAATTGATTGGTCACTTTATCAAGCATATAATTGGTATTTACCCGATCATTCTCAACAGGAACCAATCTATAGGTCAACCCATCTCTACGAAGGAATTGCTCAAAGCCAATATTCTCAAGTGATGGAGAGGTAAAATAAATCGGACGCTGCCATTTGTTTGCTGCAATGATATTCAACACTGCCAAATCATTTTTCATCAAAGTGTTTCTACCGATTTCAAAACGAAGCTCATTTACGATACTATCAGTAGCATTAGCCGTTCCATTCTTGATGACACTCTCACGATCAACAGGAAGAGAAACTTTCTTCACCGGATAACTATAATTGTTATCCGGATTATCCGCTCCAACATAATTTTTCATGAGGTCATATAGGTCATAATAACGATTCTCGGGAATATTCGGATCTGGTCGGTATTCAATATAATCACGCTTGCCACCTTCAATTTGTTCTGCTGACCAGATGACATCTATTGGAGCGCTTTCATTCACTTTGTACCGCAGTTGATTGATATACCAATCAATACCTAATAAGCTATAGTTGATAACCCTTACATCTCGTCGAACACCTTCTACTTCTTGTGCATACCAAAGCGGATAAGTGTCATTATCACCAAACGTAAATAAAACGGCATTTGGAGCACAGCTTTCCAGGTAGTCACGGGCCATATCTGGCGCTACCGTTTTTTTGCTTCTATCATGATCATCCCACTCTTGCTGTGCCATTAATACCGGAACGGCAAGCAAACAAATAATGGTAGCCAACATCGCACTCAAACTAGCTTGTTTTACAGCTTTGCTCAACCATTCACCTACTTTTAATACACCCAATCCAATCCATACAGCGAAAGCATAAAAACTTCCTACATACGCATAATCACGCTCACGAGGCTGATAGCCGGGTTGATTGAGGTAAAGAACGATGGCGAAACCTGTGAAGAAAAACATGAGGAAGTTCACACCAAAATCATCCCCACGCTTTTTGTAATGATAGAACAACCCTAATAATCCTAAAATCAATGGTAAAGCAAAGAGTTTATTATTGGCTTTATTGTTTTTCAAAGAATCCGGCATCAGTTTTTGATCACCGTAAATAAAATTATCCACCAATGGAATACCGGTAATCCAGTTACCATCACGAACATTCCCTGTAAAGAGACCTTGATTATCATTTTGTTTACCCGAGAAATTCCACATAAAATAGCGGAAATACATCCAGTTGATCTGATAACCAAAGAAGAATTTAATATTATCTGCCTGGTTAGGCTCACGCTCCCAACTACCATCATTCATTCGATTGATGCCTAAATAGAAAGCATAATAGTCCTGATGGTTTTGATCATTGTTGATATCCCATACACGAGGAAAGACCATTTTATCTTCTGGCGCAAATACATATCTTCTGTCTTCCCCTAAACTGATGTATTGATCTCTTGCTTTTTGATAACGCGTACCCGTTGTCTTCAGATCAATCGGACGAGAAGTGAATTTTTGTCCATACAGCAATGGAAAATCGCCATACTGCTCACGACCCAGATAACCCACCAAGCTGATCGGATTATCTACGTTGTACATATCTACCGATGGATTGGCATTACTGCGAATCATAGTGGTTATATAAGTACTGTAACCGATCAACATGAAAGTGATACACCATAAACCCAAACGCAAATATGCCCAGTTCTTACGAGCTGCATATTTTAAACCATACCAGATCAATCCGGCTAGTAACAAGAAGAAAAATGCGAAACCTGAGAAGAATGGCAATCCGAAACCGTTGACAAACCAACGGTCGAACGTACCGGCAAACTTTACAGTGTATTGAATCACTCCTACCTTTAC
>JACVCQ010000347.1 GCA_016741945.1 Chitinophagaceae bacterium | reverse complement strand
AGTCAGTAGTGAATAGTGAGTGATAGAGATAGTTGGTGATAAATGTATCATTACAAAATACCAACTATGCACTACTGACTATTCACTCCTCACTATTCAAGAACTTACAGCTACGGGGATAGCGCCGGATTTACACCGGACTTCCCTTTTAATCCCGCATATAGCGAGAACCAAATACGGTAGCAAAAGTAGGGGCTACTATGTATTCTAAAAATTAAGTTTTACACGGGAGGGGGAAAAGTAGGGGCATAGTCCATAGTCCATAGCTTATAGCGGATGGGTTATGGCGAATAGTTTATTGACAATAGGATATGAAGTATAAAGATTATTATTCGTCCAAAATGTTTTTTTCTACTATTCACTATAACCTATAAGCCCTCAGCTATGGACCATGGACTACCAACCATTCACCATCTTTCCTTACATTTAACACCATATCAATTCATTATGCAGGGAAACCAAAAACTTAATTTGTTCAGTTTCACTATGATCGTTGTAGGTCTGGTGATCGGTATGGGGATCTTCCGAACCGCGGCTACAAGTGCCAAAGATGCTATTGAACCCTCTGTTTATTTTACAGCGTGGATTCTGGGCGGATTTGTAGCGCTCTGTGGAGCATTGACCTATGCCGAGATTGGAAGTAGATATCCGGTAACTGGTGGCTATTATAAAGTATTCTCGTATGCCTATCATCCAAGTATTGCATTTGCCATCAATTGTATCATTCTTATTAGCAATGCGGCAAGTTTGAGTGCGGTAGCATTGATTGGAAGTGGTTATATCACCAAACTATTTCCAGGATTTGATTGGAATGATACACATAAGGCATTGATTAGTTGTGTTGCCATTATTTTTTTCTATGGGATCAATCTAATGGGACTTCGTATGAGTTCACGCGCCCAGAATATTTTGATGTTAATTAAAATAGGGATGATCGTTGTATTGATACTTGCATTGTTCTTTCCACATGATAGTACCTCTGCTACAACAGTATCTACTGCTATTGCCCATACAGGTGAATCTATGAGTTGGATACAAAGTTTAGGTATCAGTTTAATTGCAGTGTCTTTTACTTATGGTGGCTATCAGCAGACCATCAATTTTGGAAATGAAGTGAATCAGCCTGCGAAAAATATTCCAAGAGGGATCTTTATTGGTATTGCTATTATTATCGGCTTATATCTCTTAGTGAACCTTAGTTATTACACCATCGTAGGTTTTGATCAGATGAAAGGAGAAAGAGAGATCGCTTATGTAGTCATAGAAAAAACATTTGGTACCCGAGGGGCGGATATTTTTTCTTTCTTTTTATTCTTTGGAGTGTTAGCTTATGTGAATGCATTGTTGATGAGTAATCCGAGGGTGATGTATGCAATGAGTCAGGAAAAAACATTGCCTGCTTTCTTTTCAAAACAGAATTCAAAGAATCAGGTTTTTACGATTTCACTGACTGTATTCGCAGCGATGTGTATTGTAATTTTATTCTTTGCACAAACTTTTGATAAGATACTCAACTTTACTATTTTCTTAGATTGTTTTGGCATGGTTGCCTCCAGTGCTACCATTTTTATTCTTCGTAAGCGAACTAAACATTTGGATGGCACAGGCATTTTTAAGATGAAGTTATATCCTTTGATGCCATTGATTTTTATGAGTGCTTATTTATTTGTAGGTATCAGTATCGCCATGCAAACACCAGATACGGCATTAGTAGGATTGGCAGTACTTGCTGGATTTATGCTTATTTATTTCCTCACTTCAAAATTCAGAACCAACACGCCTGAACAACAAGTATAAAGTCATGGATATTTCATACATATTGAATGAGTTGGGAGAAGATCGGGATGCATATTTTCGTGCGGTATCCCCACCTATCATACAAACCAGCAATTTTGCTTTCAATACGGTGGATGATCTTCGAAAAGCATTTGAAGATGAGTATGGGGGGTGGTTATACAGTCGTGGCTTAAACCCTACCGTAGAGATTTTAAGAAAAAAATTAGCGGCATTAGATGGTGCGGAAGACTGTCTGGTTTTTAACAGTGGTGCTGCTGCTATTTTTGCATCTGTATTAGCAAATGTGAAAACAGGTGATCATATTGTAAGTGTAAAAGATCCGTATACTTGGGCCAGAAAAATGTTCGATGAAATACTTCCTCGATTTGGCGTAACCGTTACTTATATAGATGGTCGTTCTCTTGCGAATTTCGAAAATGCCATTCGGTCCAATACCGCTGTTATTTATTTGGAATCACCCAATAGTTGGATGTTTGATCTGCAGGATTTATCTGCGGTAGCCAAACTGGCCAGATCAAAGAATATTATCACCATTTGTGATAATAGTTATTGTACACCCCTATATCAGAAACCTTATGCAATGGGGATTGATCTGGTATTACAATCTGCGACGAAATATATAAGTGGGCATAGTGATGTGGTAGCCGGGGTGTTAAGTGGCAATAGAAACCAAATAGAACGTATCTTTAATAGTGAATACAATAATATAGGGTCCGGTATCCAACCTTTTAATGCCTGGTTATTGATCAGAGGATTACGTACATTACCTGCCAGATTGGAGCGGATTACTCGCACAACTCAAACAGTAGTAGACTTCCTGTTATCTCATCCTCGTGTTGAAGAGGTGATTTTTCCATTACATCCTTCTTTCCCTCAATACGAGCTGGCACTACGCCAGATGAATGGAGGATGTGGGTTATTGACATTCACAATCAAAACCCAATCCTGTGAAACCATCGAGACATTCTGTAACAGTCTGAAGCACATATTAATGGCTGTGAGTTGGGGAGGACATGAATCCCTGATCATTCCCAAATGTGCAGGATTGCCACGGGCGGATTTTAATTCGGAACTAGCCTTACACAGAAGCTTCCGTTTGTATGTGGGATTAGAGGATTCTGAGTATATCATTGCCGACCTAAAACAGGCATTTGATGTAATAAAAGACCTTTCATAACATTTTATGAACGGATAGTTGCCTTTGAGCCCCGCCCATCAGAAATTTATCGATCTGCTAGGGAAACTGTTATTTTTGTTATATTATGAAGAAGTTAATGACCCTTCTGGGATGTGGTATCCTTTTACAAGTACAGGCTCAGACGACCAATGAAAAATGGGATCTGCGTAAGTGTGTAGATTATGCAACACAGAATAATATCTCTGTAAAACAGGCAGATATTCAAGCGCGTATTAGTGCATTGCAGGCACGTCAGGCAAAACTAAGTCAGTATCCTTCCCTAAACATGAACTCCGGAACCGGTGTCCGT
>JACVCQ010000346.1 GCA_016741945.1 Chitinophagaceae bacterium | reverse complement strand
AAATTATCCCCACGCATGGCTTCTACCGCTTTCTGATAATTGGCGGTATTAGTAGAGCGTACATTAATTGGATACATGAAACGAACCGGCACCACTTTATTATTTACCATACCATCAGCTGTAGGCAGCTTTGGAAAACCCGTTCTTCTGTATTCAAACCATTGCTGATAATCTACAAAAAACAAAGACACATATTTCTGCAACATGATTCTCTCCAGTGTTCCATCAAAAGCTGCAGCCGTGTTTGAAAAGTAGGTAGCTGGCATTACAGCGCCCCACTGTTCAATTGAAGCTTTTACCCCGCGCTCATATGCTGTTCTGGATGCGGTTATATTGTTAAAGAAAAGTTCTACTTCTGATTTGATGAATTCTACCTCTGCATAAGGCATCAACACACAGATCATGGGCGCGGTTACCAAGGCGATATTTAAATTGGATGGAATATACCTGAACTGCGACTCGCCTCCTGAATAACCACTCGGAATACCCATATACCCAAGATTGCCGGTTCCGGTAGATGGTCTTGCTGTAGTTGAAAATCTCTCTCTACGCGGATCATTTAAATTATTCAACTGGTCCAGAAAAAATTTACCCATGGCGCGGAACGTCGTGAAATCAATGGCTCTTCCCCATGGTGATACGTTGGGTACCAATCCTGTTACTTTCAATACCGCTGCCTGATCATTGGTTGTAAACACCGGATGCTTTGTTGGATCGTTGATCATGTCACGCAATCTTGTCATTGAGTTCATTTCTGTTCTCTTTGAAACCCTTAACAATAAACGCATCTGCAAAGAATTACAAAAACGTTTCCAATTCATCACATTATTGCCATACAAAATCTCCGTTCCAAATGTCATAGCCCTTGTTGTACTGAAAAGATTGTTTGCAGAATCTAAGTCTGCTATGATCTTGGTGTAAATGGTTTTTTGATCATCGAACACAGGACGAAGAATTCCTTCATCACCTCTTGCCGCTTCTGTCATCGGAACATTACCAAAACAATCTGTGAGATTGGAATAGATCCATGCATTCAAAGTCAGTGCAATGGCTTTATAGTTAGGATCATTCAATTCTACTGCCGCATTGTACATTTCTTTCACATTCGTCAACCAACGGTAATAGGTTGTCCAGGTTGAGCTACCTGCATTCTCTGCTATATCATAGCGGTGAACGCCACCCGATGCACTAGGAAAAGGCAGTGATACCTGCATCAGATTAAAAGTAAAATCATCGGCTCTTCTAGTATTGAAAGATGTGACTTCATAAATAATCGGATTCAATAAAGTACCCGGACTGATTCGATCGATTCTGTTGGGATCTGTATTTACTTCTGCAAAATCTTTATCACAGGCAGTAAACATCAACGCCGAGAAAAGTAATAATAGGTTGAATATATTTTTCGTTTTCATATTGAATGTCTTTCTAATTAAAACTTGATGGTAATATTTGCTCCAAAAGTTCTGCTGGATGGAAGTTGCCCCATTTCAACACCCGGTAATATGGTAGAACCATTCAGCGCCGCTGTTTCCGGATCGAAAATGGGGAAGCTGGTGATGAGTAATAAGTCTCGGCCGTACAATGCAAAGGTTACTTGTTTGAATAATGTTTTTGCCAGTAAACGTTTGGGCAATACATATTCCAATCTTGCTTCACGCAGTTTAATAAAAGATGCATCAAATGAATTAGATTCAACATTGGCTCTTCTATAATACTCAACATAATAATCAACAGGTAGTACTTTTCTGGTATTGGGAGAATAAGATTTATCGGGATTTTCTATTACACCGTCACCAATGATGAAATTTTCTTCTCTACCACGCAACGTATGTTTCAGCTTGCCCTGCTCACTCATTTTATGATGGGTTTGTGAATAGATGGTGCCACCGAGTTGTCCATCAAACAAAAAGCTGAATCGAAAATCTTTATAAGTAAACTCATTTCTAATACCCCCTTTCCAATCGGCATACGCGGTACCGATGTATTGTATCTCCGCAGGTCGGGTAGGAAGTCCATTTGCATTGTAGATAATTTGCCCGTCAGGAGTTCGTTTGAATCCAAATCCATAAATATCTCCCGTTGTTCCACCCACACGCGCTTGTATGGTTGCATTACCACCGTAGCCTATGTCTTGTTTGCCATCCATCCCTTCTGCCAGTTCTAACACTCGGTTCTGGTTCTTAGCCCATGTAACAGTGGTATTCCAACTAAAGTTTTTTGATTTGATAGGTGATGCATTCAAGACCACTTCTATCCCTTGGTTGCGAACAGCTCCCGCATTCAATACGGCTCTTGAATAACCGGTAGTTGGATCTAAAGGAACATCCAGAATCTGGTTTCTGGTAACATTGCTATACATAGTAAGATCCAAATGCAATCTATTTTTGAACATCCTAAAATCTAATCCGGCTTCATAGTTGGTAGAGATTTCCGGCTTGAAGTTCACATTGTGTAATATCGTTGGTACAGATGCAGAACTTGGAAAATCGCTGGTTCCATAATATTTACTCGTTTTATATGGATCAGTATCATTCCCCACCTGTGCTACAGAGAATCTGATTTTTGCAAATGAAATCTTTTTAGGCAACTGGAAAACTTCACTCAATATCAAGCTGGTATTGACAGATGGATAGAAGAAAGAATTATTTTGAACAGGTAGTGTACTAGACCAGTCGTTTCTTCCGGTTACATCAATAAAGGCTCTATTCTTATAAGCAAAAGATGCTGTTCCATAAATGCTATTTACTTTCTTATTGTTATCAACATTCGTCATGATGGGATTGCTGATGCCATTGCTGAGTTTATATACTGCCGGTGTAACCAATCCTTCAATGGTTCCATCCACACGATTATAAGAACGACTCATGGCATTGGCCCCTGCTGATGCAGTGATATTGATATGATTTCCGATTTTATTTTTATAAGAAAGCAATACGTCGGTATTGATTTCATAGTCTAAAATGGTTTGTTGTTTATAATAACCACGCTGGAAATTGGCGGTGCTGTATGGACGTTTTTGTTCTCTTTCCTCATTATTCATCATCACACCCGAGCGAACCATGAAATCTAATTTTTTAGATATTTCATAATTTGCTGCCAAACTCCCCACCATCATATTGCTCTTAACAGCATTGGTCATCTCGTAAGCGATCAGGTAAGGATTATCAATAAAGGAACTGAATGGATGCACTTGATCAATCTGAGTTTGCCCCCTTCTCCAAATAGGCCTGTACCATGCCAGGTCCACGTTGGGATTTTGGAAAATCATGAAGTATGAAATAGACTGGTTATTGTATCCTGTTGCGGGAAGATTATCAC
>JACVCQ010000345.1 GCA_016741945.1 Chitinophagaceae bacterium | reverse complement strand
AAGTGAATAATTACATTGAAGCACTGAATAGCTCTATAAATCTACTTAAGGACTTACCATTAAGTTCACGATTATTAAAATCGGCACATAAAATTTTATTACGTGGAGTTAGAGGTGAAAATAAATTACCAGGGGAGTTTCGAAGAAGCCAAAACTGGATTGGAGGATCATCTCTTTTAAGTGCAGTTTTTATTCCTCCAATTTGGGAAGAGGTAGATCCATTGATGGGTGATGCGGAAAATTTTTTGCATAATGAAGATGTGGGACTTACAAACTTAATTAAGATTGCAATTGCTCATTACCAATTTGAAACTATTCACCCATTTTTGGATGGCAACGGGCGTATAGGTCGATTAATGATCACACTGTATCTAGTAGAAAAAGGAATTATTCAAAAGCCAGTTTTATATCTGTCAGATTTTTTCGAAAAAAATAGAGAGCAGTATTATGATAATCTTACTCGCGTAAGAACTCAAAATGACTTGCTAAAGTGGGTTAAATTCTTCCTAATAGGTGTAATAGAAACATGTGAAAGCTCTAGTCAAACATTGAAGTCTATCTTACAACTCAAAAAAGAATGTGAGGAAAAACGTATTTATACATTGGGTAAAAAGGTAAAAACAGCTAAAATTCTTTTAGATTATTTATTTCAACAACCCATTGTAGATGCTGAGACGGTTGCCTCTCAAACAAAAGTTTCTCTAGTATCTTCTTATAAACTTTTAGATGATTTTGTACGGTTAAAGATTTTGCGAGAGATGACAGGCGCAAAACGAAATCGACTTTTTGTTTTTGATGAATACTTTACTTTATTTAAATAGTAGGAGTAATAAGCCCATAAAAGCAAAAAAATCTGTGAATCTGTGGCTTTATTTATGTAGCCACAGATTCACAGATTTTATTTGATAGAAATTACCCTAATAATACTGTAGTAGACACCGTCTCACGCATCAGTTCACGAACTGCATCTGCAATTCCCTGTGCATCATATGCACATTCTCTGTGAAGTTCTTTCGGCGTGCCATGCTCAACAAGTCTATCGGGGATACCTAAAATTTTTACATCTGCTTTGTAGCCATGCTGGTTCATGAATTCCAATATCGCTGAACCAAAACCTCCTACTACTGTTCCATCTTCTACTGTTACAATTTTGCTGTACTTACTGAAAGCTTCATGTAACAAATCTTCGTCAATAGGTTTTACAAAACGTAGATCATAATGAGCAGGATCTATGCCTTCTGTTCTTAATTCTCTGATGGCAGCAGTAGCAAAATTACCTGGGTGTCCAAAACTTAAGATGGCAACTTCTTTTCCATCTTTTATTTTTCTTCCTTTGCCGATTTGTATTTCTTCAAAAGCAGTTCTCCATTCCGGCATCACACCTTCTCCGCGTGGATAGCGAATCACAAAAGGATAAGCTGTTTTCTCCAGTTGTGCGGTATACATCAGGTTGCGTAATTCCTGTTCATTCATCGGAGCACTCACAATGAGATTGGGAATACAACGCATGTATGGAATATCATAACATCCATGGTGGGTTGGACCATCTTCACCCACCAATCCCGCTCTATCCAGACACATTACTACCGGTAATTTTTGTATGGCTACATCATGCACTACCTGATCATAAGCTCTTTGCATGAAAGAGGAGTAGATATTACAGAACACACGCATTCCCTGTGTAGCCAAACCGGCACTTAGGGTTACTGCATGTTGCTCACAAATGCCCACATCAAATGCTCGGTGTGGCATTTTTTCCATCATGAATTTGAGTGAGGATCCGCTTGGCATGGCCGGTGTAACACCCATCACTTTTTCATTCATCTCTGCCAGCTCAATCATGGTATGTCCAAATACATCCTGGTATTTAGGAGGTTGAGGAACATCGAATTTTTTCTTGTAGATCTCACCGGTTACTTTATCGAACAAACCCGGTGCATGCCACTTGGTTTGGTCTTTTTCAGCCAGTGCATAACCCTTTCCTTTGGTGGTGATGATGTGCAATAATTTGGGACCGGGAATTTCTTTGAGGTCTTTTAAAGTATCTACCAGTTTGGTGATATTATGTCCATCAATCGGACCAAAATAGCGAATCTTCAATGCTTCAAACAGGTTACTGCTCTTGCTCACCACACCTTTAACCCCTGCTTCAATCTTCGAAGCCAGATCACGGCTCAGGTTTTTGCCTACAGGTAGTTTACCCAATAAGTTCCAAACTTCATCCCTTACTTTATTGTAGGTAGGAGAGGTACTAATATCAGTCAAATATTCTTTAAGTGCGCCCACATTCGGGTCGATGCTCATACAGTTGTCGTTCAGGATAATCAAAACATCACTATCAGCAACCCCTGCATGGTTCATAGCCTCGAAAGCCATACCGGCTGTCATAGATCCGTCACCAATAACGGCGATGGATTTACGATTCTCCCCTTTGTATTTAGCTGCCATGGCCATACCTAAAGCAGCGGAAATGGAGGTGGAAGAGTGTCCCACGCCAAATGTATCGTATTGACTTTCAGAGCGTTTTGGGAAACCGCTTAAGCCTTTGTATTTGCGGTTAGAGACAAACTGATCGCGTCTACCGGTCAGGATCTTATGTCCATAAGCCTGGTGTCCCACATCCCATACCAATTGATCGTAAGGTGTATTGTATACATAATGAAGGGCAACACTCAATTCTACTACGCCTAAACTGGCAGCAAAGTGTCCGCCATGTACGCTTACTACATCAATAATATATTGTCTCAATTCATCACAAATCTGATGTAATTGCTCTCTGGTAAGGGTTTTGAGGTCATCGGGGTTATTGATTCTACTGAGTAATTGTCCCGGTTTAATCTCCATGCGGAAGGGTTTGAAATGTAAAAATAGGCTTTTCGTGTTTAGCAATAAGCCAATATAGATAAAGAAACAGTTGTCAAAACAGAAGGTTCGTCGGCAGGGAACATTAATTTACGCCAAACAAGTGTGCTTTTTGCCTTTAATCAAATTTCGGGATAGCCGGGCAGGGCTTTCCAGCTATATTTGTTGTCACATGAAGACTAGTAAATCTACTTTATATTGGTGGTGCCAGTTAGGGGGTTGGCTGTTCTATGGGTTAACCATGGTTTTCTTTGCATTTGTCTTCAGGGATCGTCAAGGCTCCATCAATGAAATATTCTATTATCGTTTGGTAGTGACCATTCTTACCGGTATGGTATTTACTCATTTATTACGAGAATTAGTAATACGAATGGAGCTTCGTCCGCCTATTGACTCCAATAAATGGTGGTTATTGACTATTACGATTTTATGTATCATCGTATTGTACAGTTTATCTAACAGTGCAGTGG
>JACVCQ010000344.1 GCA_016741945.1 Chitinophagaceae bacterium | reverse complement strand
CATTAGTATGGTAATAGGTTTTGTAATTCTTATCTTATGCAGGAAGATTGCTGACCGATGTATTACATGTTTTAACACTAATGTCTTAGGTCAACATTACATAAACTAGCATTGTATAAAGTAAGGAATTTCAAAAAATGATTGAAGAGAGTGTTAAAGGCTTAGTGAGCATACCTTCTGAAATTCAACCACAAGTGAAAATATACAACATCAAAGACTTTTTTAAAGAGGCAATAGCTAAAAAGCCGCTCCCACAGTTTTATTTAAAAATTCCAGCAAATGATTTGTTTGGTAGTAGAGAAGAAGATGTATTACTAGAGCATCAAAATTTACTCGATAACTTTCAACTTAGTAAGTACGATACAAATATCATATTTGATGATACAGATTCTCAATTGTACAAAATTGATTTAGATAACACCAATAAAGACTTCACACCAACATTTATCAAGCTGGATGGGATTACCAAAGAAAGTTTGATGAAGTATATATTAGATCCAGAAAAAAAGGATAACAGAATTAAATTTCTAACCAGAAGATTTATTGATTACATCGGCAAAAATGATCCCATTCCACACATTGAAATTGAGAAGTATGTTACACGGGTCATTTCAGATCTTACTGAAGAACAGATTCAGGATATGCTATCTTATGAAAATACATATGCTGAAAAAATAAAAGAAAAAATAAATGTATTAGCACAGCAATACACGGAGAAAAAATTTCAGGAAATGTTAGATACTGATCAGATATTTCTGAAATATGATTATAATTTACCGCCACACATTACTCCCAATAATACTTCAAAAGACATCGTAAAATCTTTGTACGAAAAAGAATCAAATATGAATTCTTTTGAAGAAAAAGTGATCAATGAAGTAGCCAACCTACCAAATATACTTTGCTGGACAAAAAATATTGAAAGAAGAGGATTCTGTATCAATGGCTTTATTAATCATTATCCTGACTTTATCATTTATACAAAAAGTGAAAAAGTAGTTTTATTAGAAACAAAGGGAGACCATCTCGATGCAGAGCAAAAAATAAGACTAGGAAGTCTTTGGGACAGTAAGTGCAGCAATGATTATAAATATTTTATGGTCTATGAGAACAGAGCGGTAAGAGATGCTTATACACTCGAGGCATTCATGCAAATCATTAAAAATCTGTGAAAGGTAAAAGGATTAAGTTAATACTCATACTTTTTTAAATCTCTGTGTAACTCCGTGCCTAACTCCTTTACCTCTGTGGTAAAAAACCACGGAGTTGCACGGAGGAATGAAATAGAAAAGCGGAATATAGTTATACATTCCGCTTCCTAACTAAAAACCCCTTTCACATTTCACTCCCCCCTAATTCCCATACACACTCAAAAACTTAATCCGCATGATCTTCAACTGTTCCCAGGTGTAATCATTCTCGCTGAGTTCTTGTTGTGCAATTTGCAGGGAGGAGGTTTCACAGTTTTTAAAATATTCAATGATCTCTTCCTGATCGTATTCATCCAGCCATTCATCAATGGCGTAATCCAGGTTCAGTTTGGTTCCACTGGCTGCAATGGTTTCCATTTCTTCCAGTAGTTCATCCAAACGCAGATTCTTATTTCGCGCAATGGTTTCCAGCGGTATTTTCTTATCTACATTCTGAATGATATAAATTTTGTTATTCGCCTTATTCGCCACACTCTTCATCACAAAATCATCCGGCTTTTCAATGTCATTCTCTTCTACATACTTGGCTACCATCTCAACAAATGGTTTTCCATACTTCAATGCTTTACCCTTGCTCACACCCTGACATTTCTCTAACTCCTGCAAAGTGGTAGGATATAAAGTAGCCATATCCTGTAAGGAAGTTTCGAGGAAGATGACAAATGGAGGCAGGTTCTTTTTCTTGGCTTCTTTCTGACGCAACTCTTTGAGCATTTCAAAAAGCTTATCATCGGCTGCTGCTCCTGTTTGTGTTCCACCCTCGCCTTCTTCATCATCGGCATTGGCATCTTCAAATAAATTATTGAGTACAATTTTGAAGGAAGCAGGCTTCTTCAAAAATTTCTCTCCTTTTTCTGTGATCTTCAACAGTCCATACTCTTCAATATCTTTTCTGATCAGGTTCTCCAGCATCATTTGTCGGATCAAACTGTTCCATAAGTGCAGTTCTTTATCTTTTCCAATACCAAATACATCCAACTGGTCGTGTCTGAACATGCTGATTTGTGGTGTAAGTTTTCCAACCAATACACTGATTACATAATCTGTCACAAATCTTTCGTCCAATGCCTGTATGGTTTTCAGTACTTGTACCACTTCTTCCTTCACTTCCATCTTTTCTTTCGGATTGCGACAGTTGTCACAATTACCACAGTTCTTTTCTTCCCAGGTTTCACCGAAATAGTGTAACAATATCTTTCTTCTGCAAACAGAACTTTCTGCATAGGCAACCGTTTCATCAATTAGTTGTCCGCCTACTTCTCGTTCACTCAAGGGTTTATCACGCATCAAGTGTTCAAGTTTAGCTACATCTTTATGGGAATAGTAGAGTACACAGATACCTTCTAATCCATCTCTTCCTGCACGCCCTGTTTCTTGATAATAATTTTCAATGGACTTGGGAATATTGAAGTGAATCACAAAACGGATATCAGGTTTATCAATCCCCATTCCGAATGCGATGGTCGCTACAATCACCTGTACATCTTCATTCAAAAACTGGTCTTGTCTTTCAGCACGCAGTTTTTGATCCAGTCCGGCATGATAAGCCACAGCTTTGATATTATTGGCTACCAATAGTTCTGCCAGTTCTTCGGTGGTTTTACGGTTCAATGTATAAATAATACCGCTTTTGCCTTTATGCTGACTGATGAATTTTACTATATGTTTTACCGTTTGATCTTTTTTGATCTTGGGTTGGATCTCATAATAAAGATTGGTACGGTTGAAAGAAGAGATCAAAATATTGGGATTGCGTAGCCCCAGGTTCTTAACGATATCGCTCTGTACTTTAGGAGTGGCAGTAGCGGTTAATGCAATAACAGGCACATCAGGATTGATGATATCCATCATCTCACGCAAGCGACGGTATTCGGGTCTGAAATCATGTCCCCACTCGGAGATACAGTGCGCTTCATCCACTGCAAAAAAAGAAATCTTGAGATCACGGAAATATTCTAGGTTTTCTGCTTTGGTCAAGGTTTCCGGAGCTACATACAGCAGTTTGGTTTTACCGCTATCGAGGTCTTCTTTCACTGCTTTGATCTGTCCTTTATTAAGAAAAGAATTCAGGAAATGCGCTACATCATCTTTTTCACTGTATCCTCTTACGAGGTCTACCTG
>JACVCQ010000343.1 GCA_016741945.1 Chitinophagaceae bacterium | reverse complement strand
TCATTGATCATGCCTGCTTTAATGGGCATTATAGCTGACCGTTGGATGAACGCAGAAAAACTCTATGCCTTACTCCATATTTTCTACGGACTCACACTTTTTGTATTACCCTATATTGATGAACCCAATACATTTTTTTGGGTATTGTTGGTGAGCATGTGTTTTTATATGCCAACGATCTCTTTATCCAATTCACTTTCCTATCGAATTCTGATCGATAATCAATTAGATGTTGTGAAAGTATTCCCGCCCATCAGGGTTTGGGGTACCATTGGTTTTATTGCAGCCATGTGGACCACCAATCTTCTGAGTGATCCGCAATCGCCCTGGGAAGCGGGTAAAGCCTTTGGAGAACAAATTGCATCATTGACCGGACATGCCATCAATGCCAATCAGTTTTATATCGCTGGAGTGTTTGCGATGGTATTAGGGGTCTATTCTTTCTTTTTACCCAAGTGTCCACCGGAAAACAAAGGGAGAGGAGCAGGTTCCTGGATGGACAATTTAGGATTGAAAGCCTTCAAATTATTGGGTAATTATAAGATGGCCATTTTCTTCTTGTTCTCTATGTTCTTGGGTGCGGCTTTGCAATTGACCAATATGTATGGAGATACCTATCTGAAAGACTTTGAAAAAATAGAGCAGTATGCCGATTCATTTGTCGTAAAATATTCAACCATTATTATCTCTATTTCTCAGATATCAGAAACACTCTTTATCCTGGCGATTCCATTCTTTATGAAAAGATTTGGTATCAAAAAAGTGATGCTCATTTCCATGTTTGCTTGGGTATTAAGATTTGGCTTGTTCTCTTTTGGCAATCCGGAAGGATTGTTCTGGATGATTATCCTATCGAACATCGTCTATGGAATGGCGTTTGATTTCTTTAATATTTCCGGTTCCTTATTCGTAGAAACTTCTATTGATCCCGAGATACGCTCATCAGCCCAAGGTTTATTCATGATGATGACAAACGGTTTCGGAGCCATCATGGGCAGTGTATTGAGTGGCTGGATGATTGATGGATATTATTTGTTACCCGATGGAAGTAAAGACTGGTCGGGTATCTGGATGGTATTTGCCATTTATGCATTGTTCATCGCCATCTTCTTTGGAGTACTCTTCCGTCATAAGCATAATCCGGCGGTGGTTGAGCATGCGAGGCATTGAGCTGCGAGCCGTGAGCTACGAGCTGTGAGCTTTTTGTCGAATTAATATTCGATATGAGATAAAAAAATCCACTGATTTAGTTTGATCAGTGGATTTTTTTATCTAACAAGCTCGTAGCTCGCAGCTCGAAGCTCACAGCTCACAGCTCAAATATGCGCCTGAATCTTCTTATCCAACACAGATTTAGGTACTGCACCAATTTGTTTGTCGACGATTTGTCCGCCTTTGATAAAGAGGATGGCAGGGATAGAAGTGATGCCATAATTCACACTAAGGTTCGGGTTATGGTCTACATTTACTTTACCTACGTTGATCTTACCATCGTAATCTTTTGCCAGTTCTTCAATAACGGGTCCGATAGCACGGCAAGGTCCGCACCACTCTGCCCAGAAATCTACTACGGTCAGTTTATCACTATCCAGCACGGTAGACTGGAAATTCGCGTCTGTTAATTCTAAAGCCATTGTTTTTATTTTTTAGATGTTTAATGTTTTTGATTGTTGGCTTATAGCTTATAGGTCATGGCTAATAGTAAAGCCATTTGCTATGAACTATAGGCTATGTGCCAAAAGACAAATTTAAGCCCAAACCCTCATCTCTGCCCCTTTGACTTTTCCACGGCTGTTATTAATGACGTTAGGGCAGGGAAAACCTGACAGGGGGGCACAAATAAGGAATAAGGAACAGGAAACAAGGAACAAGAAACAAGAAACGGAGGGGTTGAAGGAATGAAGAGAAATATGTATTTTTATTAATGTGTGACAAGCGACAATAAATATCATTTGAATAATAAAATCATGAAAAAATTGAGGAAGAATGTTGTAGAAACATATATAAGAAACTTCGGTGGCACCATTAACGCATTAGAGTTGAATAACTTTTCCATTTCAATTTTGTAATGCAATTTTTTCGATAACCCAATTATGCCTGAACAACAAAACATAGAATACAAACAAAACTGGAATGATGAATACCTGAAATGGGTTTGTGGTTTTGCCAATGCCCAAGGTGGTGTAATATTCATTGGTAAAGATGATGGTGGCAAGGTGGTGGGTATTGTTGATCATAAAAAGCTAATGGATGAAATACCCAATAAGATTAAAAACGCAATGGGTATTACTACAGAAGTAAACCTGCATGAAGAAGGAGGAAAACATTTCATTGAAATTATCACTCCACCATACTCTGTTCCCATTTCCGTAAGAGGCAGATATTATTACCGAAGCGGCAGCACTAAGCAGGAATTAACAGGAGCAACACTTAATGAATTCCTATTAAAGAAATCCGGTAAGACATGGGATGATGTAATTGAGCAAAGAGCAACATTTGATGACATTGATGAAAAGGCAATTAAAACTTTTCTGGCTGCTTCTGAAAATGCAGGTCGTCTTCCTGAAAATAATCAGGGGCTTAGTATTCCTGATTTATTTGAGAAGTTGCGTTTAACTGAAAATGGGCAATTAAAAAGAGCTGGTATTATTTTATTTGGCAAAGACCCGGGAAAATTTTATCCAAACATTATTGTAAAGATTGGTCGGTTCGGAAAAGATGATACAGATATAAAATTTCAGGAAATAGAAGAAGGAAACTTGATTGTATTGTTACAAGCAGTTTTAAATCAACTTAACCACAAATTCCTGATTCGTCCGATTGAGTTTGAAGGAATGCATCGAATTGAAAAGGGAGAATATCCTTTACCTGCCCTTCGTGAAATGCTGTTGAATGCATTGGTCCATCGCAACTATATGGGAGCAGCCATTCAAATCCGTGTGTATGATGATAAAATAAGTATCTGGAATGAAGGAACATTACCTGAGGGTTTAACACTGGCTGCATTGAAACGTTCTCATTCTTCAAAACCAAGAAACCCCATCATTGCTGATGTTGCTTTTAAAGGTGGTTACATTGACGCATGGGGTCGTGGTACTATAAAAATAATTCATACTTGTAAAGACGCAGAATTACCTGAGCCTGAAATGCAAGAGTTAGACGGTGGATTTAGCATTACTCTTTTCAAAAATACTTTGACAGCGGATCAACTCATAAAGTTGGGGCTTAATAACAGACAGATAAAAGCCATCTTGTACTTAAAAGATAAAGGCAAGATTTCAAATGCCGACTATCAAAAATTGTGTAGTGTTTCAAAAGCTACTGCAACCCGTGATC